>CAZURX010000084.1:4639-5805 GCA_964623015.1 uncultured Candidatus Peribacteria bacterium | reverse complement strand
AGCTTGCCGAACTGCGTGCCCATGTCGCCGATGAAATTGTCGGCCACCACTTTCCAACCGAGCGCGCGGTAGGTGCGTTTGATGGAGTCACCAATAATTGTGGAAAGCAGATGGTGCACACCCATGGGCTTGGCGATGTTGGGATGGGAGTAGTCGATGAGCATGGTCCCCTTGGTCGCGCCAACGGGCAATTCGGCCTTGATTGCTTTTCCGCCAGAGGCGGATCCGCCTCTGGCGGAGGCGGAATCTTTGACGATGCCCTCGAGAATCTTTGAATAAAAACTTTGTTCAATCCAGACATTGATGAAACCCGGGCCCGCCACCTCGCTACGGACGAAAAGCTTTTGATCCAATTCCTTCAAGATGGCCTCGGCCACCTCGCGGGGGTTCTTTTTTGCCTTTCCCTCCTTCGCTGAAGCTATGGAGGACAGGCCCGCGATCAGCATGGCGATGTTGGTGGCGAAATGCCCGTGCTCCAGGCTTTTTGAGCGCTCCAGCTTTAGCTCGGTCTCCTCGACCGAAAAACCAGCCTCTTTTATGGCCTTGAGCAGGGTGTCTTTGATGGCGGAAAGGGTAGGTGTTTTCATGGGGTGGGATTACGGGGGGATTATACCTTACTACTGTCATTCCCGTGAAGACGGGAATCCACCTTTACATAAATGAAGCAGATTCCTGACTACTCGGGAATGACAAAAGAGAAGCATAGAAAAGAAGCGCCGTGATCATGACATGCGCGTTGGAATTTGCTACCCTATCCGAGTAACCGAAACCCTTATGGACGGACTTCTTGAAATCGTCAAAGGCATCATCCTATCCTACGGCTATTTCGGCATCTTCTCGCTTACTGCCCTTGAGCAATTCATATTGCCCATCCCCGCGGACGTGTTCATCGCCTTCGGCACCTCGGCGGGCCTGCCCCTCAAAACCATTTTGATTTTTGTCATTGTCGGCGCCTTGATCGGCGCCTACGCCGGGTATTTTTTGGGAAAATGGCTGGGCCACCCCATCGCGCTTAAAATTTTTGGCAAGCACCGTGTGGATATGACCGAACGGTTTATCAAAAAATATGGCATCTGGGGGGTTATCGTCGCTGGCCTCACACCCATCCCCTTCCAGCTGGCCACCTGGACCTCGGGGATTTTCGAGATGCCCCTCGGTCGCTATAC
>CAZURX010000084.1:0-4629 GCA_964623015.1 uncultured Candidatus Peribacteria bacterium | reverse complement strand
ACGCCGCGCTACCAGACTACAGCATGCGCGGCCAATTGGTTTTTCAAAAGCCAGTTTTATGCCACCACCGAGATGAGCGCGGTGATCTTGGGCACCCTGCAGGGCTTGACCGAATTTTTGCCCATCAGCAGCTCGGGCCACTTGGCGTTGGCCGAGCATTTCATCAAGCTCCCCCCCTCTATCACGACCGAGAACTTGCAGGCCTTCGACATTCTCCTCCACGCAGGTTCCCTCCTCGCCATCGCCCTTTATTTCTGGCGTGACTGGTGGGGCATGCTCAAGGAAATGGCACATTCCATCCGCCATGGGGGCTGGAAGCATACCCTTTTCATCAAGCTCAGCATTGGCACCCTTCCCGCCATTGCGGCCGGACTCTTTCTGAACGATGCCCTGAACGGCACCTGGAGCCGGGGCCTGTTTGGCGTCGGGCTCTTCTTCATCATCGGCGGCCTTTTTTACCTGGTGGCGGAATGGAAAGGAAAACGCAGCGAGGGGGAAACCTTGAACCTCAAAAAATCGCTGATAATGGGCTTCGCCCAAGCTATCGCCATCCTCCCCTCGCTTTCGCGATCAGGCTTGACGATCGGCACCGGCCTCATGGCTGGCATTCGGCGCGACGTGGCCGCCAAATTCTCGTTTCTTTTGGGCGGGGTCGCCATCTTGGCCGCCACCACCTACACCCTCTTTTCCCTTCGGAACGGCACAGTCGCCTGGCCCGATCCTTTTTTCTCATTGATCGGCTTTATCACCTCGTTCGTTTTTAGCCTAGCCTCGGTCCACTGGCTCCTCAAATTCCTGAAAAAGCACACCCTACGGCCGTTCGCGGCGTACGTGATCCTGCTGGGGGTTTTGATTTTGACGTTCTTCTAAAAGCAGTAAGCGGTAAACTTTAAGCGTTAAGCAATAGTTTTGCTTACGGCTTATCGCTTAATGCTTAACGCTTGTTAATTATCGGCAAAACTCCAAAATAAACTGCTCGATGGCCAGGGCCAGCTCGTCCTGGTTGTCGGTGGTGGTCTGGATTTTGCTGGTCTTCATGGCGAGATCCAGATCCAATAATTTGCGGTAGGCGGCCTTGAGCTCCGTCATCTTGAAATGCTTGGCCTGGCCCATGGTGTTGCGGGCCACAAAGGGGTGCATCTTGAGCGAGGTCGCCAGGCTTTGCGAGGTGGCGTTCGGATAATTGGAAAGATAGGCGGCCACCAAAAGAAGCAAGCGGAACTGGCGAACAACCATGTAAAACACCTGACGGAGGTTCTCGCCCGCGGCCACGGTCTGATGCAGGCACTGGATGGCCTTGCGCGAATCCTTGGCGCCCAAGGCGTCGGTCAGATGGAACACGTTCGCCTCGAGCGACGGAATCACCAACTTGTCGATGGCCTCCGGCGTGATGGGCTTACCTTCCGAGTAAGCCGCAAGCTTTTGGATCTCCTGGTCCAAGCGCCACAGGCTCTCCCCCACCAGGCTGGCGAGGTGCTCCGCGGATTTTGGGCTGATGGAAGCCTTGTAAGCGATCGCCTGCTGATGGATCCATTGGCCGAGCGCCGCGGGCTTTAGGGGCATGAACTCTTTGACTTCAGCTGATTGAACTAATTTTTTATACAACCTTTTTCGCTTGTCGGGCTTGGGCTGAACAAAAATCACCACGCTGGTCTCGGGAATCTTTTCCAAATAATCGATCAATTTTTGATCCTCGGCCGCCTTTTTTTCGTCCTCCTCTACGTCATCCTTCTCCTTCGCCGAAGCCTTTGCGGCCTCGGGCAGGTTTTCGATAAAGATCAGGCGCTTGTCCGCCAAAAAAGGCATGGTCTCCATTTGCGAAATCAGGCTGGCCTCGTCCTCTTGGGAACCATCCAGCACCGCCAGGTTCAGGTCGCCCTCGAACCGCTTGCGGAACGATTCCTTCCACGCCCGAATCTGCTGGTTGAGCAGGAAGGTCTCCTCACCTGTGAATAAGTAGAGATTGCCCATTTAATTCGAATGGTGGCTGGAATTGTGGCTAGGATAGTGGCGTTCGAATGGTGGACTACATTTGCATCGTCCACAATTCTAGCCACGACCTTAGCCACAATCCGACTCATTTATTTAAAGCTCTTCGCAATTTTCTCAAACACTTCCGCGCCGTACAACTCGGTTCCGAAGGCATTGAAATACTGGAGGACGATGACCTTGCCATCTTTGAGGTAAGTGTACACGACAATATTTTCGTTTTCTCCCGTGGTTCGGCCGTTCACAACCGTTCCGCGAGGGGCACGGAAATGACGGCGCAAAGCGGAATAGCCATTGATCGTGAGATTCTTGGAGCTGACCAGCGGATGCGCGAACCACATCTTGGCCGCGAGCGAGGACTCATTGGCCCCAGACTTGACCGCCACGTAGGTGGCCACGTACGAATCGACCGCCATGTAGTTCGGCGTGTTGAGGTTGTCGATGTAGTCCTTTTCCTCGGAAACAATGTCCCAGCCATACGACTTGAGGCCACGGTACCAGCCCGCGGGGTAGTAAAACGAATAGCCGTTCTTCTCGAATGTCTGCCACCCAGCGTATTCGCCCGAGGCCATAGAAATGGACTCCGCTCCCTCTGAAACCGGCACCTCGGCGGAAGGCTGGTCGGTCCTCTGCTCCTTCACGCGCCACACGAGCTCGGCGACTTCGCCACGGGACAAAGGCTTGTCGGGCATAGTGACGGTTGGCGGAATGTAGTGCTTGTTCTGCAACGCCACCACATAGCCCGCGTACCAGTTCGGGCCCGCCTGGGTTTCGATCCCAAACAGCTCGGAGACCATCTTGGCCGCCTCGGCGAAACTGATGGTCCGCGAAGGCTTGAAGGTTCCATCCGGATAGCCGGAAACGACCCCGTTCTGCTTGGCATAACACACGTAGGGGGCGTACCAGCCCGTTGTCACATCCCTGAAACATCGGGCCCCCTCTCCGATGCCCCCGACCCCGACCTTGGCCAAAAGCAGCATCTTGAGAAATTCCGCCCGGTTCACGGGCATGTCGGGCCTGAAGGTGTCATCCGCGTATCCTTGAACAATATTTTTGTTCACCATGTAGTCGATGGCCGTCTCATACACATGACCTTCCACATCCCTGAGAACCACCCCCACATTTTCGGCCAATGGCTTTTCGGCATTCGTCGCCGTGCCCGACGCGACCAGGGCCAAGGGGTTGCTGTAGCTCACGCAACCCGACCCATCATACTGGCACACGCGATAATGGTAGGTGGTGCCCGCCTTCACGCCGGTGTCCTTGAAAGAGCGGACCGAGGCGTTGTCCAAATAAACGTAATCATCGCCCTCCATCACGGGATAAGTGGGCTTTTCGTGAGTGGCCGATTTCACGATCTTGAAGCCATACGGCGCCACCCCCTCAATTGTCCACGCCAATTTTAGATACCCATCCCCCGCCCCGCCAAACAACTCGAGAGCGGCTGGCTCAAGGACGCCCCCCTCTTTCGGTTCGGACACCGTTGTCTTGTCGGCTTCGGCGTTCGCGCCATCGGTCGTCATGGCGACGGGGACCGCATTGCTATAGCTGACGCAAGCCCCCTTGCCATCGTACTGGCACACACGGTAATGGTAAGTTAGGCCCGCCTTCACCGTGGAATCCTTGAGCTGTCGAATGTTCGGATCGGTCAGGTACTGGTAGGCGTCGCCCGGGATGACCGGATAAGTCGGCTTTTCGTTCACCGCGCTTTTGCAGATCTTGAATCCGTAGGGCGTTGAGCCTTCGACAGACCAGCTGAGCATCGCATACCCCTCTTGAGCCAAACCTTTTAGAATCAGCGTGGCGGGCGTGAGGACTGAGCTTGTGGGCTCAGAGACAACCGTGGAATCGCTGCCAATGACCAAAGCGACCACCGCGCTGCAGTACCGGTTGGGGCTCGCAATGGAGCAAACGCGGTAATAAACTTTTCCAATCGGCGGATCCTGATCCACATAGCTGGAAAGATTCGAATCGCCTGAGGCGAGAATATACCCGTCGTCCGGATAGACTGGGTTGGAGTTTGTGGTAGAGCGAACCACCTTGTAATAATTGAACCCCGTGGGCGCATAGGGCACCCAGCTCATTTTCACTGAACCCTCGGCCTGGACCACGGCGGTGAAATTGAAGGCGGAGCGGACCACGGGGGCATTATAGCCCGACCCAGAACTGGTGTTGGCCAAGCTTGCTTGAGATCCCAAAATGAAAACCACCAATCCAACCAATGAAAAAATGACCTTTTTCATTCCGACCGAAGCGGAGGAATGTATAAATTTTTTATACATAATATTTTGGGTTAAAAATGACGATTGACCTAATACACCTTTGATTAAATAATTTTTAAACTGAAAATTTTATAAACTGAAAAATAAATCTTATTTTTTATTTTTAAACAGTTTCAGGATTTAAAAATTAGCATGTTTATTTAAAAATTTTCAGTTTTTCAGTTTAAAAAATTATCCTTTCCTGAATATATTATCTGAATTATAAAAGCGAAAGCATATAGGTTCAAATTTTACACCATTCATAGGGTTTTGGACAACCCTTGCCCCCACCCTTTTTTGACCTCGTCCAAAAACTGCACCACGAGCGACTCGCCCCCATGCAACACCTCGAATGTCGGATCCTGCGTGACCTCGCCGA
>CAZURX010000083.1:0-5832 GCA_964623015.1 uncultured Candidatus Peribacteria bacterium | reverse complement strand
GAGGACACGGTCCAAAACCAAAACACCATCCGGTCCTTCGAGAACATCGAGAAAATGGCGCCGGAAATCAAACAATACATGGAAACCACATTCGTTCCCAAGCGGGTGGCCAAGGGCAATTTCGCATACGTGCTGAGCCCAAAAAATGAATTGGGCGCAAAAGCCAGAAAGGACGACAAAAAATTCCTTCGGGAAGCCCGCTTCGCGCCCGCCAACATGTTCCTGATCGAGACGGGCATCAACATCTACGGCGACAAGATCTCCTTCTTCTCCTACGACCCCAACGACATGTTCGGCGTGATTCTGGAAAGCAAGGCGTTCGCCAAATCGCTCTTGGAGATCTTTGATTTTTGCTGGCATTACTCCAAGTAACTGATTGAGGACCTTATTGAGGACCTTTTCGCAAGGCGAAAGAGGATCTTATTGAGGATTTAATGGTTAGTTAAAAAACTAGACACCAAACAATTAGGTCCTCCATCGGTCCTCGATTAGGTCCTCGATTAGGTCCTCGATTAGGTCCTCGATTAGGTCCTCAATCAGGCCCTCCATTAGTTTTCCGTGACCACTTTCCAGCGGACCTCTTTTTCCAGACGGCCCGGCAGGGTGAAGCCCGAGGCCTTCACATGGCCGCCCCCGCCGAAATTCGACGCAATGCGGGAGACATCCACCTCGTCGTGGAGCGTGCGGAGCGATCCTTTGACCTTGCCGTCGCGCTCGGTCAGGATGACGCTGTACTCGGAGCCTGGAACCGAATTCACGAAATCCACGGCACCGGAAATCTCGTCGAAACCAGCACCCGTGTCCTGGAAATCCTTTTGGGTGATGACGGACATCGTGACCCCGTCGTCCGTGCGGACGATATTCTTGAACACGCGCCCCCACAGGCGCATGGTGGAGATTTTGGTGGTGTTGAAAATTTCCTTCGACAGGCTCCTTAAATTCGCCCCCTTGGCCACCAACTTGGCCCCAATCCGCAACGCCTCGGACGTGGTGTTGGAGTGCATGAAACTGCCCGTGTCCGTGTACAGGCCCGTGAGCAGGCAAGTCGCGGCGTGCCGATCCACCGGATAACCCAGCGTCTCCAACACCTCGTGGACGATCATGGTGGCGGTGGGCGCCTTCGCGTCCACCACGTTGTAGCGCCCGTAAAAGTCGTTCGACTTGTGGTGGTCGATGTTCACGCCCTCGAGGGATTTATCGAACAATTGGGGGTGGGATTCGTGGAATCCCGTCAGATGGGTCGCTCCCGCATCCAGGATCAGGCACGCGTCGAAATCCAAAAACGGCTCCCCTTTCCGAACCCGCTCGATGTTCGGCATGAACGAAAAAATCCCGGCCGGCTCATCCTTGCACACGATCTCGGGATGTTTCCCCATCTGCGCGAGAGACTGATAAAAAGCCAACGCCGACCCCAGCGTGTCGCCATCGGGCTGGCGGTGGGGAATGATCAAAATCCGATCGCTTTTCTGGATCAGGGTGTCGATTTTTTTGAGTTCCGCAAGATCGAGTTGCATTTTGGTTTTGGTTTGAATTGTTTATGGAAGGTAAATGTACCATTCCCATTAACGGTCGGCAAGGGTTTGCACAACTAATCCAAAAGGCCGCCCCGATGCTTCGATCGGGGCGGCCACCGAATCAATAAACCATCAACCTAATAAATGTAATACGCTGGATCCGTCAGATCGAGCCATGGGGCCTTGCAGACTTCCTGCTCGAGCGTGGTCTGTGGCTCGGTGGTGCCCAAGGGGGCTGCGTTGCGGACCGCCTTCTTGATAAACAGGTGCTCGGCCTGGATCAGCCTTTCAAAATTCTCGCCAAGTAAAATCTGCGGGTGCTCCCCGAACAGCGGAACCAATTTTTTGACCCCCCTCACGCGATTGTACGCCTCCACATCGCTTTCGAGCGGATTTGCCCCGTCATGAACCGCCGTAACTCCCAGATAGGCAGGAAACTTATCCATGCTCTCCAAAGTTTCGCTGTCCGAATAATTGATGGTGTGCCCGAATCTGTGCCTCATGGCCTGCGCTGGAAGATAATTTTGCCTATCTCGGCTGTACCTCATGGAATTCATGCCCGCCTCGTCAATCACACCCCGAAGGTTGAATTGAGCGTAATCCATGGGAGGAACCTTGCCCATGGAGGATCCGCCCACATAGAGCTTCATTGTCTCCATCACCGAATTTGCCCCGTGAGACATGCCTGCTAGAATCACTGGAGTGTCAGCGCCAATGAGCGAGACACCCGTGACCCCAGCTGAATGCGCCAACGTGGGATTGTACACGGTCGCGGTGCCCTCCTTAAGATGCTTAAGAGCCCAGAACACGTTGACCACGTTGCCAGAATCCACGGGATCGGTGATCGTTTCGCCCGTAAGCTTCATAACGGGGACAAAAGTCTGGATCGGATCCGGCTGCAGGACAGTTTTATAGATTTGATGAGGCACTCCGCCCTGGGTGAAATCTTGGTAATCGTTGTACCCCTCGGAATAACCGGTGCCCAAATAATCGAACAACAGCACATCGTACCCCTTTTTGGCCAACTCATAGGCCGACTTCCGATGGCTTGCGGGCTTCAATACGCCCCCGCCCCAATCCGCGTTGGCGCTGAAACCCTGCCCCTGCTGAAACACCACCAGGGGGTGGGTTTTGCCGCACTTGTCACCTTCAAGCACAGGCTCCTCGCCCTCTTCAACCACGCAAGGATCAACCCCTTCGCCCTCGATGAACCATCCGCGCAATTTATGTTCGGTGACGGTGGCTGGATACCGATAACCCACAGGGCAATCGGGGGACAATGAACATCTTTCTAAACCGTATGGCCACAGCATGGAAACCCGATGGAGGATTGATTCCTTGGGCGAACTTGGGTTGGCTATCGCATCTCCATAACACAAGTTATAATCTCTCCCCTGCGCCATGCACGAATCAATGGCCACATCCACCTCATTCGCTGGACTGAAGTTCGCTGAGCAAATGAGGGCCGCCAACTCAACCGATCTGCCCTGAAGCATCTGAAACGGTACACACTGCCGTACAATCTGAACGTACAGCTCGGGATAATCTATCTCAACGACACGGGACATCGTCAAGGCCATTCGATCCCCCTTTAATGTCTCAATCGTTGGACTCGCGGGCACCGCAAACTCCACATTATAGGTGTTCGGCTCCATCTCCGCGAACACCTCCCCCGCGTAGCTGGCCGGCCGGCGCATTTCCGTGACGGAGGTCACCTTCACCTGCTTCGAATAAGGCAAATAGGGTGGCCCACCAGCTCCGAACTGACTCAAGCCCATAGTGCTCCTAAACAAACACGGGGGCATTCTGGGGATCGGGCAAGCACAAACCTGGCGGGAATGGCGGAGATGGCAAGGGAGTCACGCAGGCAGCTAACACCCCAGCTCGCCTTAAAAGGATTTCCGGCCCAAAACCATACGAAGCGTAAGGATTCGAAGGATTGAACCACCCTGCCTGCAACGCCTGAACCAAAGGCTGGAGCCGCGCGTCAGACTCGGGATTCAGCCACAGATCGGCGTATTTTTCCAAATCGTATGGCGTGAACTCGGTGATCGGCCTCAATTGGCCCGAAGCCTCGTCGCGGATTAAAGGTTTGCTGATAAAATCGACATTCACCCCCGCGATTAACGCGGTATTATCTGGATATTGGTTCAAAATCTGTTTCATGATGTTGGCGAACAATACACTCAAACTTGGGTCATCCTGATACACATCCTCAGCCCTGCTGACCCACATATCACTCAAAATGCCCGATGCGCTAATCGCTGTATCCAGCAAAGGTGAATATAGCTTCTCGGCACAGGTTACATTATAAAATTTCGAGTTCACGCCCTCCAAACCCTCTGGATTCGGCACCACCTGTTCAAAAGTATTGGCTGGCAACGTTGGCTTGGGCAGATTTTTGGCGATCTTTTCTTTCTTAGGCACCCATTCTGGCTTGGGCCCCTTTCCAAGGTCGGGGTGTTTATCAAACTCATCCTTGACCATCTTTTTTAAATTTTCCTCCGACACGCTGTCAGAAACCGCCTTCAAAAAACCCGGCGATATGGAATTTTCGTCCAAAGCCAGAACCGGAGGCTTGGTTACCTGAGGCGTGAGAAGAGACCTCATGCCCAAAACAACGGCCACCGCGGCAACCGCCACAACCGCCACAAGAGCGGATATTTTTAGAGTTCTCATATTATTTGTTTTTTGTTACGGCTTTCGGCTGAGAAATTAGGCCGATCGCCTAAATAAAAAATAATGAAAAATTCCCTTGCCCCCCTTTATTTTCACCTCTCCCTTTTTTGTTTCTATAAAAAATTATAACATAACACCCCCCCCATGATCAAACCAAAAGTACGACCAAGACGAGGTCTTAGGCGGGCCTGCCGAGGAGGTAGATGACAAACTCAGGGCGGCCGTCGGGGCCGTCCACAAGCGCCATATCGCCCCCCAGCTCGTTTAGGGCGGTCTTGGCCGAGTGAAGGCCGAGGCCATGCCCCTCCCCCTTATCAGACATTGAGTACCGGAAGATGTCCTGCCGCATTTCCAGAGGGATGCCGGGGCCCGAGTCCCTAAAGCGGATTTCCAAAATCTTGGCATCAGGATACTGAACTTTGGCCTCGGGCATAATCCTCATCAAGATGGAATCAGTACGCAGGTCGCACTCCGAATCGGCGAGGCGCACAACCATCCCAATCCTCTTTGCCCCTTGCCCTATTTCAGCCAAAGCCTCATGGGCGTTCTTGATCAAGTTTTCGAACACCCTAAGCAGGTTCGTCCTGTTCACATATACCTTATATGGCTTGGGTGTCTCGACCCTAGCCTCAAAAGCCACCTCAGCGGAAAGCCCCGCCGAATAATCTCCCAACGATGAGAAAAGGTGGTCGAACTGCAGCTCCTCGCACTGCCTTTTTTGACCCTTCATGAAATGCTGAAACTCCCGAATACGATCCTTGAGTGCCTCCATTTTTTCGCGCAGTCCACTCAAACGCGGACTTTGCCCATCGTTTGATGATTGCAACTCCTCCAAAAGCCAATCCAATTTGGGGACGATTTTTCCCTCAAAATCCTCAAAAAACGAGGATTCATTTATAAAGGTCACCCTCGAAAGCGACTGGTCGAAGTCGTACAGAAGCCCAGAGATCCGATCCGCCATAGGCGATTCGTTTTCCATGCGGAACAGGGTGAGGGGGGTCATTACCCCTTGGATGGCGTTGATCAGATCATGCCGCCAATAGGCGAGGTTTTTTTGGCCATAGAATTCCACCTTCTGCCTCTCGGATTCCACGAGGGTCTTTTCCACAGTGCCAATGGCCCCGCGCAGGTCCTCGCCCTCACCCTGGCGTGGGGCTGGGGCCGCCTTGGTGACCGCGGCGCGATACACATCAATCCCCAAAAGAATTTCAGGATTCCTCTTGAGCCTCGAATCCTCGGATAGGTAATCGGTCCAGCGACGAGCGGTTTCGGTTGCCGAATCGGAATTGACCGCCTGAAGCCATTTTTGATACGCCTCGCGACATTCCAGAACCATTTCCGAAAAATGCTCGACATCATAAGCGCGGGCCGTAAGAACTGGGGCACCTTCAGGATAGCCGCGCTCGTTGGCGGCGCGATGGATATCGGCACCAATCTGAAAAGACCCCTTTACACCTTCGGCCTGTAACATCTCAGAAAAGCGCAATGGGAAAGCGCGTTGTTGGCTGGACCTGGACATAGAATAATTTTAAAAATTTCTTAAAATATCTAATCATATAATATTATATTTGTCAATATTTTTAAGGCTATTTAACAAAGTTGGACAGTAATTGGGTAAAAATTGCCAGCGGCATTAGGC
>CAZURX010000082.1:0-5849 GCA_964623015.1 uncultured Candidatus Peribacteria bacterium | reverse complement strand
GGTCGGAGGCGATATCGGGATTGCTTGCCCCACCCGTATTGTCGGTCTCGATGAGCTCGGCCGTGTTCCACCCCTCATTGCACGTGGGCGCCGCGCTATTGTTGGCCGTGACCGCATTGGCTTTGCACACCGCCAAGTAATAATTTTCCAATTGGTCGTCGGTCGCGGTGGCCGTAAAAGTCACATTGTTCCCCACGGTGGTGGGTGTGGTCACGGAACTGCCGCCGTCCGAAGGTCCGGCCGTGAACGAAGGCGCCCCGACCGTGGTTCCGCTGGCGGATGCGCCGAAAACGGTTTCCACATCGTCGCCATTGCGAGCCTTGGCGCAAAAGGAATACTCGGTGGCAACCGAAAGCCCTGTGACGGTCGTGGTGTCCCAAACGGCATCGGTTTGGAAAACCGCGGAGACATCAATGGATCCATTCGCCTGCACATAGCCCAACCCGCTCAAACCATCGCACGTGGCCCCCTGCTCCACATAAATGGCCATGTCCTTGGCGCCTCCGGTGCCAGGTTCAGGATTCACGTTCAGGGTGTTGGCGGTGGGGGTGCCGACTGTGGGCGCATTGGGCGTGTTGGCCAAGGTGTATTTGGCTCCGCCACAAGCGCTCCAACTGCCATTGTTGTCCAGGGAATCGCGGGAATAAACATTGAAGGAATATTGCTTGTTGGCGACAAGGCCGGTAAACGGATAATCGCTGTCGTTGATCTGCCAATCGGATTGTTCCTGGGGTGCGCCGGAGCAAACGGAATTATTGGTGACTCCATCGCCGTAACGGGTAAAATTGTAGTCAAAAGGCGAACCAGCGCCAGGTCCATCGTCAAAATTCATATAGCTGACCAACCCACTGGTAGACGAAAGCCAGCTGACAGGCAAGCCAGTGCCGCTATTGTAAAGCGCGGTGATTTCCGATTGGGAAAGCGCTCGATTCCAAATGGAGACATCGTCGATGAGGCCGTTCCAATAATTGTTGGCGAAACCGGACCATCGGCCAATGTTCACATTCGCTGACGAGGCTCCGATGGCGCTTGAGCCAGTGGGGGCGGAGGCCTGCTGCGTACCGTTGACATAAGTCTTGAGGGTGGTGCCGTCATAGGTGCCAACAATGAAGACCCATTGCCCCGTTGGAATCACGCTGTCGGTATAAGCCTGTTTCAAGGAACCGGCATTCCCCAATTGAAGATAGATCTTGCCGACACTTCCAGGGGTCGTGTTATCCATGAGAAGCTCGTACCCATTGTAGCTCGAGGAGGTCAATTTCGAAATGATCCTCGGGAATGTGGCGGACTGGGTGGAGTAATTGATCCACGCCGTCAGGGTCACCGGGCCGGTGATCTGGGAAGAGGTCGGATTTCCCACATCAATGTAAGCGCTGGAGCCATTGAAACTAAGGCCGCTGCCCAATTTTCCAGTGGTGAAGGAGGGGTTGGGGGTTCCCGAAAGGGTGCCGTTCTGGTTTCCAGTCCAGTCGATGGTGGTTCCGGGATTGTCGTTGGCGACAGTGGCAGTCACAGTGATCTGGCTGACGGAATCCGCGACAGCGCCCGAAATGCCAGTGGATGGCCCCGTGTTGTCGAAAAAAGTGGAGTCGCTGGCGGTCGAGGAATACTGGGTGTAGCCGTAACCGTTGCTCAAACGGGCGGTGATGGTCTTGCTTCCATTGGTCGAACTGCACCCTGTGGCGCCCGTGGTGATGTCGAACGTGCTGATGGTCGCAGGGCTCGAGCCCGTGATGGGGAAGCCCGAACTCCAGTTGGTGCCGCCGTTGCAGGAGAAATAGGCATTTTGGGGAGAGGCCTCGGAACTGGAAAAATTAAGGGAGATGTCAGGCGTGCTGTCGTTCGTGTACCCGCCCGTGTCCGTGATGGTCACGCTGGTGAGAATGGGTGGCTTGACCGCCAGCCGTTGGCCGTAAAAGGTGTAGGCATTGGAGGCCGCGCCTGCGGTTTGGCCAGAGGCGCCGACGACCAAGTCTTTCTTCCCGTCCGCATTCAGGTCGCCCGTGGCAAGGGTATAGCCGAAGTAGCTTTGGGTCGTGGATCCGACCAATTTCACATCGGCGCTATTGGCGGCGCTTGGATAAATGCCGTCGTTGTAAAAAATGTAGGCCAGGCCTGTGTAGGAGGTGTAGCCATAGGCCCCCGCGGTAAGGTCGGGTCGGCCGTCTCCGTTCAAATCGTCAATGGCGAGGCCTCCTCCAAATCTATCTGACGCGGCATTTCCAAGAATGGTAACATCGGCTGTGCCCGCCGTGGTGGGCATGGTGCCGTCGTTGTAGAAAATGGAGACAATACCCTGATTGCCCAAGGAGCCGGTGTAATTGTATCCACCCACGGCCAAATCGGTTCTGCCATCCGCATTCAAATCGCCTGTTGCGAGATTGTAGCCGTAACTCCCGCTTGCGCCACCGCCGGCTTGGCCAGTGATGGCCAGGCTGTATTGGCTGCTGGCAGTCAGGCAGGTGACCTGTGAGGGAGGAGTTCCTGAGCAACCTGAACCCATGGCGGTGGTGGGGCCATTGTTGTTGAAGATATAGATGACCCCCAGGCTGGTGCTGGCGCTTGGGGCTGACGCAATCAAGTCAATTTTGCCGTCCAGCGTGTTGCTCACATCGCCTGTGGCGACCGCCATGCCGAAATAGGTGCTGGTGGCGGGGCCCGTGATGATCACATTGGCATTGGTGGTGCCTGTGCAACTCGCGGCGCAGGAGGGATAGGAGGAATTTCCATTGATGAAGACGTAAACGCGACCCGTTTGGGTGCTGTAAGTGTAAGCGCCCACCGCCAAATCCGCCTTTCCGTCCGCGTTCAGGTCGCCCGTGGCGAGGGATTGGCCGAAGCCCTCAGAGCTCTGGGTGAGAGTTACGTTCGCGTTGGTGGAGGCGCAGATGACCTGCCCTGAAGTGAGCGTGCAGCCGTTGCCAATAGCCGAGGAGGGGCCGTTGTTGTAAAAAATATAAACCCTGGAGACGCCCCTCGCCCCCACCACCAAATCGACGCGACCGTCCGTGTTTTCGGAACTGCTGGAACCCAGGTCGCCCGTGGCGAGGGCGTTTCCAAAATACTCGGTGTTGGAGTCGGTGATGAGCACATCGGCTGTGGCGGCTCCCCGCGGCGTGGCGTCGAATCCGTTGCGGTTGTAAAAAATATAGACGCGGCCCCTGTTGGTGTTGTAGCCAGGAGCCCCCACCGCCAAATCCACAAGACCGTCGCTATTCAGGTCGCCCGTGGCGAGGCCATAGCTCAAGTTCTGGCTGGTGGATTCGCTGGTGTACGTGGAGACGCCAAAATTGTAGATGTAGACCTCTTTGGATGCCCCCACAACCAAGTCTTTCCATCCATCATTGGTCAAATCGCCAAACGAAATCGACCTGCCAAGCAAGCCCGAACCCGTGTAGGTTTCATCGGGCGAAGTAGTCATGCTCCCGTCGTTGTAAAAAACATAGATGCGGCCATTGTCGGATTGGGCGGTGGGCGCCGCCACGACAAGGTCTATTCGGCCATCGCGGTTCACGTCGCCTGTGGCAAGCGATTCGCCGAACACATCGCCAGAAACCCCTCCTGTTAGAGTCAAATCCGCGCTGGCAGGAGCGGGATAGGAACTGCCATCGTTGTTAAGGACATACACGCGCCCTTGGCCCGAACCGTAACTGCTAGCCGCCACAATCAAGTCTGAGCGGCCATCCGAGGTGTTGCTCACATCGCCGATAGCGAGGGCGGAACCGAACCCGTCTCCCATAGCGTTGCCCGTGAGGGTCACGTCCGCCGCGGAAGTCATGGAGGCATCGTTATAATAAATATAAACACGTCCTTGGTAAGAGTTGTAGTAATGAGCCCCCACAACCAGGTCCGCGCGGCCATCCCAGGAAAGGCTCACGTCGCCGATGGCGAGGGCGGAACCGAATTCGTCTCCTGCGGTACCTCCTGTGAGAGTCAAATCCGCCGCACCCGTGCCAGTGGGCATGGTGCCGTCGTTATAGAAGACATAGGCTTTGCCCTGGGCATTCATCGGTGCCCCCACAACCAAATCCGCGCGGGTATCTTGCGTGTTGCTCACGTCGCCAACGGCGAGGGCATAGCCAAATTGGTATCCCCCAGTGGGATCCCCGTCGATAAGGACATCGGCCTGGGCCGCGACACAATCGGTGGTGCAGGAAACCTTGCCCAAATGGGAGCCGTCGTTGTTGAAGATGTAAATGCGGCCTTGGCCCGCGCTGACACTAGTATAGCCAGGAGCCCCCACCACCAAATCGGTTCGGCCGTCCCAGGTGTTGCTCACGTCGCCGGCGGCAAGCGAGTAGCCAAACTCATCCCCTACGGTTTCCCCTGTGATGATCGTATCCGCCGAATCCGCAACGCTCGGCAGGGAAAGGCTATTGTAGAAAACATAGACGCGGCCTTGGTAGGAATTGTAGCCTCGGGCGCCAATCGCAAGGTCGGTCAAGCCGTCGCTGTTGAAATCGCCCAAGGCCGTGGAAGAGCCAAAGCTGGTGGAGGCGGCCCCCAAGATGGTGGCCATGGCTCCCCCCGTGTTCACCCCTCCCGAGGAGCTGGGAGTAGAAGGATACGAGTAGAGCGTGTTCCACGCCTTATCGCTCTGGCCGTAGAAAAAATAGGCCAAGGAACGGCTCGGCTCCCCGATGATCAGGTCATTCTTCCCGTCGGTGTTCATGTCGCTGACAAGCATGGCGTTGCCAAATAGGCCCGAGCCATCGCCTGTCATAGTCACATCCGCGGTGGCCGCCGTGGTGGGATAGGCGCCGTCGTTGTAAAAAATATAGGCGCGTCCCTGCTGGGAATTGTAGGCCGGCGCGCCGACCACCAAATCCTGCTTGCCATCCCCGTTCAGGTCGCCCGCGGTGAGGTTTCGGCCGAAACTGCCGTTGGTTGACTCCCCTGTGATGATCACATCCGCGCCTTGCGCGGCGGTGGAAAAGGAGCCGTCGTTGTAAAAAACAAAAACACTGCCATAGTTTGTGATGTAGCCCGGGGCTCCGGCGATCAAGTCCGTACGGCCATCCGCGTTCAAATCGCCAACAGCAAGCCCTCCCTCTTCCCCCAGCATACTGCCGCCCGATTCCCCGGTGATCCTCACATCCGCGGACGCTCCGCTACTGCCCTCCGAGGGATAGGATCCGTCGTTCCAGTACACATACACTCGGCCGGTGCTGCTGCTGTAGCCCTTGGCCCCGGTCGCGAAATCCGTCCGGCCATCGCTGTTGAAATCGCCGGCGACAAGCGATGCGCCGAAATAGTCGGAACTGCTCTCGCCAACAGCCTGCCAATCCGAGCCGGCAGTGGTGTAGCAGTTTTGACTATACGACCCGTCATTGAAAACCATGCAGATGCGGCCCAGGGCGGTGCCATTGCCCGTGGAACCGATGATCATGTCCGTCTTGCCATCCAGAACGCCAGGCTGGGCGGTCGAGGTCCCAAAATCTCCGACCGCGATCGAAGTGCCGAAATTTTGGTTCCCGGCGGCAATAGCGCCTCCACTGACATACGCGTCAGAGGAGTTTTGTGCGGTGGGCCAAGTGCCATCATTGTTGAAGATGAAAACACGTCCGACATTGCTGGCCGAACTGTAGTAGCCCGGGGCGCCCACGATCAGGTCGGGGCGACCATCGGGGCCATTTGTGGCCACATCGGCGATAGCAAGGGAATAGCCGAACTTGGGATTGCTGGTGCCGCTGGCGCCCGTAATAGTCAAGTCCGCCGTGGCCGCCGTGGCGGGAAAGGTTCCATCGTTGTAGAAAAAATAGACACGGCCTATGTTGCTGCTGTAGCCCCAAGCACCCACGGCCAAGTCGGTCCGGCGCCGGCGACTCCTTACGGGGCAACCCCCCTCC
>CAZURX010000081.1:0-5900 GCA_964623015.1 uncultured Candidatus Peribacteria bacterium | reverse complement strand
CTGGCGGACCGTGGGCAGGGGATCCTGAAAACCCTGCATCGGGTCAGGCCCAACCTTAAAAACGATGAGGAGGCGCTGAAGATGGCGTTTGAGGAAATCGTCTCCGGTCGCGCCCCCGAGGCGCGCGGGAACGGGCTTAAGTTTGTGAAAGCCATCGTCGTCTCAAATCCGTTCCAGTTGAGGTTTTAAACCGGAAACTCAAGTATTGTTCTGAAGCAGGGCGACACTAAACTCAACATCAAAAAAATGAAATCTTCCTTCCACGG
Source organism: uncultured Candidatus Peribacteria bacterium (assembly GCA_964623015.1). Lineage (GTDB taxonomy): Bacteria > Patescibacteriota > Gracilibacteria > UM-FILTER-43-11 > UM-FILTER-43-11 > FEN-1329. Next base: position 5,634 of record CAZURX010000081.1, on the reverse strand, counting down.
GTGCCTCTCCATTATTTCCTATTAACTCTATTCCCCATGATCATCCATTTGAGCAAATTTGGATCCATTCTCGTTTCGCGCCCCTCCGGCAAAGAAGCCTGGCTGGCCTTTCAGCCCGTGCTGAATGAGGCCAAAAAAACCGAGCCATTTGAAGTCGATTTCAAGGGTGTGGATGTGTTAACCCCCTCGTGGGCGGATGAATTTATAACACCCCTTTCGGAAAAATTTCCAAACCGTGTGCGTCTGGTGAACACCGAAAATCCTACGGTGAAGGCTACCTTGGAAATGCTGGAGAAAGCAAAAAATCCAAATCGCTGATATAATCCCTCCATGCTCAACACCCTCCGCAAGCTCATCAGCCCCGATAACCCGTTTCGCCTGTTTTACCACAGGCTCAAAGCGGTGTACGCGGCGCATCATTTTGGATTTCCGGCGAGAAAGATGGTAATGATTGGGGTTACGGGCACCGATGGCAAGACCACCACGGTGCACATGATCGAGCACATCCTTCGACACGCCAGCAAAAAGGTGGCCATGATGTCCACAGTCGAGTTTCGTATCAATGGCGAGGTGCTGCCAAACAAATCCAAGAAAACGACCCTTTCCGCCTGGCAGACGCAAAAATTTCTCAAGCGCTGTCTCAAGTCCAAAGTTGAATATGTGGTGGTCGAATGCTCCTCGCACGCCCTGCACCAGTCGCGCCTGTGGGGCATTCCCTTCAGCATCGCGGCCCTCACCAACGTGACTCATGAGCATCTCGATTACCACCGCACCATGGAGGCATACCGGAATGCCAAGATGCTCCTGTTCAAAAATGTGAGCCATACCTGTAAGCGGCAATCGGCAATCGGTAATCTGGCACCGCACAAACAAACCTTTGTCCTGAACATGGCAGATAAATATTACGAGGATTTTGCCAAAATCCCCTGCGCCCACAAGATGGCCTATGGCTTCGGTCGGGGCGACATTCAGGTCATCGATGCCACGTACAGCAAGTTTGGGAGTCGTTTCGCCCTGAAAAATGGCGAGGAGGTGGTAGGGGTCGATATGCGCCTCCCTGGGCCGTTCAATGTGGAAAACGCCATGGCCGCCGCGGGCGTGGCGCTGGCCTGCGAAGTGTCGCTCGACGTGATCGCGCAGGCGCTGGGGTCGTTTGATCGCGTGCCAGGCCGCATGGAGGTCATTTCAAGTCCAAAGGGATTCGAGGTCATTGTCGATTTCGCCCTCACGCCCCACGCCCTGTCGCAACTTTACTCCACCCTGCGCAGCACCGCGTCGGCCCGCATTATCGGCATCATCGGCAGTTGTGGTGACCGCGACAAGGAAAAGCGTCCCATGATGGGAAAAATCGTGGCCGACAACGCCGACATCACCATTGTCACCGACGAGGAGCCTTACTCCGAAAACCCAAAATCCATCATGGAGGCGGTGTACAAGGGGGCTCTGGAAACAGGCAAGATCCCCCGCAAGGAGCTTTATCTCATCGAGGATCGGTACGAGGCCATCGAAAAAGCTATCCAGTTGGCCCAAAAGGATGACCTCATTGTGGTCACGGGCATGGGCAGTTTCGACACCCGCACATTGAATCAGGGCCCTGTGAAATGGGATGAGCGGGCGGTGGTAAAGGAAATAATTGCAAAAAATTGAAAACAGTTTAAAATAAATTCCATTTAACTTTTTGTCATGTCAAAAAACAGCAAGGAAAACTATTCTATGCCGAGGCTGAATGAATCGGATAGGGCCGAAGTCAAACAGATGCTCCAAAAGGCTCCAAGCTTGGAGTCGTTCATCGAGGATTTCAGGATGCGCTATGGTTTTTGTCCACACCTGATTCCCAATGAAAAATTACCCACAAGCCCTGAGGACAGGGAGAGGGTGGCCAACAATGTGATCGGTCTGAACGAGCTTGTTTTTGAATAACCAAGCGCAGAACAAATCAGGTGAAAGGATTTTGCCTATTTTTTGTTCGATTTAAGCCAATCGGGATCGGCATAGACCTTGAGGGTTTCACCTAACGAGAAGCCTCTTTTGGCTTGGGAAAAAAGCTGATGGGTCCTGCCCAATCCAATCAAGATGTCATGGAAGGATTGAAGGTGTTTTTTGGGGTCTTTGGCGATTTCGGCATCAAGTTTGGCAATGTAGCTCAGTTTGTAGTTTTCATAATTGGCTTTGCTCTTTTCGATTGCAGCCTCCACCTCTTTGGGTCTAACTTGGATTAGAAAGGTGAGGGGGTCGCCGTTCAGGTGGCCCGTCAAATCCATAAATCGAAGATCCACGGTGCTAGGTTCATCTAGGTGGTCACGCCTTTTTGACACCACCATGCGTTGTTCGATTTTTTGACAGAGTTGTTTCGCATCCTCATCCGTTTCGGTTTCAATTTTGATGGTCAGAAGGTTGCTGATTTCGGTCACGTTGTTCTTCCCCTCTTTTAGCATTTTGAGAAGGATTGAATAGGGCGACTTTACTCGAGTGGTTATGTTGCAGTTGTCCGGAGCAATTCCCCTGATCCACTTTCTGATTTTTTTGCCATAGGATCGTAATGCCCTATTCAAAGGCCTGAATATTTTTTCGCTAGTGGAGCCGTGCCCTATTGCCTCGTTTAAAAAGGTTTTTAAGGTTCTATCAAATTGGTTGCTCGGAATTTTCGGGTTGGAATCCTCAAATCTTTTTTTGCCGGATGAATTGTCTTCCAGGAGGATTCCTATCTCAAAATTCAATGCCTGTCTCATTTGCCCCCAGGCTTGGATGAGATGCCTAAAAACACGATAGCGTTTGGCGGTCTCAAGTTCCCCCTTTTCCTCATGCAAGTCGGACAAGGAAAGGTAGACACGGTAATTTTTCCAATCTGACATAAGGGCTTCTGTCAGCACTCTTTCTTCTTTCGAATAATCAGTGCCATTGAGTCGGCGACGTTGAATTCCCAAGTGGATGCCGTAGGCATTGAGAAAATTGCTGTACCGGCCGATTTTTTGGATTTCGGGATCAAGAATGAGTTCCTTGGCGAAGAGGATGGCCTTTTCGTTGGTGTCGATCCCCATTTCATCGCTGGCCGAAGCGCAAACCATTTCGGCCTTTGCTATCTTTTGTTTAATGACCAATCTTTCAGATGGGGAATCCATAGCGTCGACCCTTTGGATCAAGTCTTCCAAGATTTGGGTGCTTTCGATGCGGCGGGATAAGCTAAAAAGAGCGGAGGATTCGTCAATATGAATATTGCAGTCGGAAAGAAGGGCCAATTGGTAGAGGTTCACCGCATAATTAGTCAGATGAGGCGCTTCTTCCTCTGTTAGGGGATGGCCTTCGCTAAGCCGCTTTGAAAGTTTATCGTAGATTTCCCGATGAATCGCATGGGCTTTGGCGAGCAGTTCGTTTGTCTGGGCATAATGCCTAATGCTTTCCGTAGAAAGGGGGAACGTTTTTGTAAAGCCCTCGGATTGGGCACCTGCGATTCGATCATAGGCATTGGCGATCATGGCCTTTTTTTGGTCATCCAAAATAGGATCCAGCGCCTTTTTGTTGTTCTCGTAAAACTCAATGGCTTTTTTGTACCATCCCTCTTTTTGCAGTTCAAAACAGTATTTGATATAAAGGCCCCCATAGTTCCCAATGTCTTTTTTGGCGGCTCCCAAAAGATAATTCATCGCCTCTCGATAGCGCTGGATCAAGGCATTGCAACGAAAAAGAAAATTGAGAATTTCGGGGTCTGGATCCCGATGGGGTTTGGCAAGAATCTCGGCCAAGTCTATATCAATTTGGATATTGGCGACATCTCCTGTGGTTCGGTACATATCGTAGGCAATTTTCAGGTCTTGGGACAACCGCATGCGAACATAGCTATTAATCTCGGGAATGCCAAGGGCTTGCTCGACTTTTGAGGGGTCGGCAAAATTGACGATCGCCACGCGCATTTCCAGGCACAAGTCGATCAGGTTTTTGGCGTATTCAAGGGTTGTGGGCGAGCGGTCAAAATTCAATTTGACACTCCCAATATCCCGAATCAAATCGCTAACAGGTTTTGTCGGACTAGGGTGTGGAGCGGAAACCGAAATGGGTTCGTTCTTTTGGGACATCCAGCCGATAAGAGGGTAAAGGGGTTTATTAAAACAAAATATATACAATTTGTCAAAGGTATTTTTTAAAATAATAAGAGGGATGGGTATAATGCCTTCGTCTCACCATTTTTGTATTTCTCAATTTTACATTTTTCATTGAATTTCGAATTTCGAGCTCAAATGCAAAATGTAAAATGTAAAATGTTTTAAATATGGACAACCCTCTTTTCTCAGGCCCAAGGCGTGTTTTCAGCAATCTCAACGGTTTTTTGGTGATCGATAAGCCCAAAACATGGACCTCCTTCGATGTGGTCGCCAAGATCCGTGGGAAGCTGCATCCCAAAAAAATCGGCCATGCCGGCACGCTCGATCCTTTAGCCACGGGCGTGCTCGTCCTTTGCCTGGGGCAGGCCACCAAACTTTCCGAAAAGGTGATGGGAACCGAGAAGGAATACGTAGGCGAAATCACGCTGGGGGCCACCAGCCAGACGGATGACGCGGAAGGTCCGATTGTCTTGAATGAAAAGGCGGTCGAATGTCCGATCACCGAAGTTGAGACCGTTCTCCAGTCTTTCGTGGGCACCTATGGCCAAATGCCCCCGCAATTCTCGGCAAAGAAAGTCGATGGCGACCGGGCCTACAAGCTGGCCCGCAAGGGAAAGTCGGTCGATCTTAAGCCCGCGCAGGTCACGGTGCACCGCATCGAGATGCTCGACTACAAATGGCCCACAATCAAGGTCCGGATCGTCTGCGGCAAGGGCTTTTATGTCCGTTCGCTGGCCCGCGATGTGGGTGAAAAATTGGGCGTGGGCGGCTACCTGTCCGATCTCAAGCGCACCCGCGTGGGCATCTTCAGCATCGAGCGGGCGGTGACCGTCGAAGAGGCATCGGAAAAGAACCTAATTCCGCTCTCGGCGGCTGGGGTTCGATAAATTCCAATGGGCGCTCCTGTTGGGGCTCCTGTAGATGCTCCAGTTGAGGTCCTGTTGGTGTTCCTATTGGTGTAAGACTTTTTCTACTCAATTGGAGCCCCTATTGGACATCCATCGGAGCCCCAATGGGAGCTTCAATTGGAGCCCCCATCGGACATCTTTACCGTATGAATTTGATCTTCACCACCCCCGCCCTAGCAATCTCCTCGAATTCATGCCGATCCGCGGTCAAAAGCGTGGCCCCGAGTTTTCGGGCAAGGCCCAGCGCCAAGCTGTCCGCCATGGATATTTCGTAGGAAATTTTGAGCGTGGCCGCCTCTTCCATCAGCCGATTATCAGTCCGCTGAAGCACTTCGATGCCAGCCTTTTTCACGAATTCGGGCACCAAATACGCTAGCCCCGGTTGCTGGCGGTAAGTATCGTAATAGACTTCATAAAGATTTACCGCGTGCATCAGCGGGCGTGTTTTCGGCGAACGGAACTCTTTGTGAACCAGTTCGGCACCCTTTTCATTGCGCATGTAGGCAATGAGCGCGCAGGCATCCAAAACGATCGTTTGCATAAATCAAAAGATTACATTTCCAACCCTTTTTCCGCCTTTTTTCGTGCGATAAAATGATTGCTCCCCTCAATATTTCCCTTAAAAAGGG
>CAZURX010000080.1:0-5991 GCA_964623015.1 uncultured Candidatus Peribacteria bacterium | reverse complement strand
CCCAAGAGCGGGTGAGGGCTAAGCCAATAAACTCTTGTTGACTGCGGTGCCCACGGCCTGTATAGTGACTTTGTTTTCTGGATACTTTTCCTCTCATTGCAGGGGGGCGAGGCGCCAGAAAAAATTATAACTAACTTATCTGCTTAATTTTTTTCGTATGTTTAAAATCGTTGATGAAAAATTGACCATGGAGGATCTGCTCGGGATGTCCGAGGACTTCGTGAAACCCGAACTCGGGGTGGTCGTGAAGGGCAACGTGATCGCCATGAAAAAGAACCACGTGATCGTGGACCTCAACGGCGTGGCCGTGGGTATCATTGCCGGGGCCGAAACGCACGACAGCGCGGGCACTATCCGCACGCTGGCCGTAGGCGACGAGGTCCAGGCCGTGGTGGTGGAGGACGAAGACGCCAGCGGCATGGTGGTCCTTTCGCTCCGCAAGGCCTCGCAGGCCAATGCCTGGGATCGCTTCGAGAAGGCGTTCAAGGATGGCGAGATCGTGGAGGTCAATGTCACCGAGGCGAACAAAGGAGGCTTGCTATTGGATGTCGATGGCATCAAGGGCTTCATCCCGGTTTCACAGCTCGCCCCTATCCATTACCCCCGTGTGGATGGCGCCGACGCCAACCAAATTCTCCTGCGCCTCAAGAAGCTCGTGGGCCAAAAGTTCCGTTGCAAGGTCATCAATGTGGACCGCGCCACGGGCAAGATGATCCTTTCCGAGCGCGCGGCCATCGAATCGCAATCGTCCGACAGCCTCAAGAAGCTCAAGGTCGGCGACGTCATGGACGGCCATGTGAGCGGGGTGGTCAAATTCGGTATCTTCGTCACGTTCGGCGGCCTCGAGGGCTTGGTCCATATTTCCGAGATCGCCTGGGGCCACGTGTCGAACCCGCATCAATACGCCAAGGTGGGCGACCCGGTCCGCGTGCAGATCATCGGCATCGAGAAGGAAAAGCTCTCGCTCTCCATCAAGCGCCTCATGAAGGATCCGTGGGAGCAGATCGCCGAGAAATACCCGATCGGAAGCGTGGTGAAGGGCACCATCAACCGTTTCTCGCAGTTCGGCGCCTTTGTGCAATTGGAAGATGACATCAACGGCCTCATCCACCTTTCCGAGATCTCCGACAAAAAGATCGAGGATCCCAAGGAAGTCCTCGCCATCGGCGACCAGGTGCAGGCCACGGTCATCAACATCGACCGCGACGAGCACCGGATCGGCCTGAGCCTGCGACACAACAAGGAGGCCAAAGTGGAAAAGAAGGTTGAAGAGGCTGAGGAGGCCGCCCCCACCGAGGAGTCCAAGGAGGAAAAACCGAAAAAGGCCTCCGCCAAAGGCGGATCCGCCACTGGCGGAAAGAAAGCCAGGAAAAGCGAGGACGTGGCCGCTGAATAGGCAGGCTCAAAATATGACCCCCATCCTCCGAAGCCTTTGGCGAAGGAGGATGGGGTTTTTGTTGTCCGATCTGCCTTCGTTTTGGATAAAAGTTTGATATACTCGGTTTGCTTAAAAATCGTATTATGAAAATCTATTTTGCCGGCTCGATCCGTGGTGGAAGAGAGGATAAGGAACTTTATCTTCAACTTATCCTGCACCTCCAAAAAAAGGGGGATGTCCTGACCGAACATGTCGGTAACCCGGAGCTTACCCTCATGGGCGAGGATGGGCCGACGGATGAATGGATCTATGATCGCGACATGGAATGGATCCAGGCGGCCGACGTGATGGTGGCCGAGGTTTCCACCCCGTCCCTTGGCGTCGGCTATGAAATTGCCATGGCAGAAAGCCTGGGCAAACCAATTCTTTGCCTGTGGAGGAGTCAGCCTGACAGGAGACTCTCGGCAATGATTTCAGGGGATCGAAAGGTCAAAAATGAGACCTACGGCACTTTTGAAGAGGCGACCCAAAAAATAGACCATTTTATTGAAAGGCTATAATCAGTGAATTTATCGACCATCTCAACGAACAGCAACGGCTTGCGGTCACGCACAAGGAAGGCCCCATCCTGGTCATCGCCGGGGCGGGGACGGGAAAGACGCGTGTGATCACGGAGCGAATCGCCTACCTATTGAACCAGGGTTTCGCCGACCCCTCCGAGATCTTGGGTCTCACCTTCACGGACAAGGCGGCCGAGGAGATGCGCGAGCGGCTCGACACCCTCATGCCGTTGGGCTATCCCGAGATCCAGCTTTCGACGTTCCATTCGTTTTGCGACAATATTTTAAGGGGATTTGGAGCCGACATCGGCATCCCCATGAACTACAAGATCCTTTCGGGCGTGGACCAGTGGCGTTTTTTGAAGGAGCATCTGTTCGACTTCACGCTCGATTATTATCGACCCTTGGGCAACCCGACACGGTTCATCGACGCGTTGGTCAGCCACTTCGGCCGCCTGAAGGAGGAGCTGGTCAGCCCCGAGGATTACCTCAAATTCGCCGAAAAAAAGAAGTCCGAGGCGAATGATGAAGCAGGTCAATTGGATGCCAAAAAATACCACGAGCTGGCCACCGCGTTCGGCCAGTACCAGGAGTTGCTGATGGAGAACGGCTACCTCGACTTCGCGGACCTGCACGCCAAGGCCATCAAGCTTTTTGAGAAGCGCCCGAATGTTTTGAGGCACCTTCAAAAAACATACAAATTCGTGCTGGTCGATGAGTACCAGGACACGAACATCGCCCAGAACCGGATCGTCGATCAATTGTGCGCCACGCACCGCAACCTGATGGTGGTGGGGGACGACGACCAGTCCATCTACAAGTTCCGGGGCGCCGCCATTTCGAACATTCTGCAGTTCGAGGAAAAATACAAGGACGCCAAAAAAGTGGTGCTCACGGAAAACTACCGCTCGAACCAGGCGATCCTGGATTTCGCCTACGCCTCCATCCAGCACAACAACCCCGACCGGCTTGAGATAAAGGCATCCGTGAATAAACAGCTCAAGGGCCTGAGGCCGGGCACGTCCGAATCCGTCACGGTCGTCCATTGCACCACCATGGATCAGGAGGTCGAGTTCGTGGTGGACGAGATCAAAAAATCCGAGATCCCGATTTCCGAGATCGCGGTGCTGGTGCGTGCCAACTCCTACGCACAGCCGTTTATCGAGGCGTTCCGTCGCGAGAACATCCCGTACCAATTTCCGTCCGAGAGGGGTTTGTATGGCAAGCCCGAGGTCAAGGACCTGATCGCCGTGCTTCGGGTGCTTTCGAACCCGACCGACGATGTGAGTTTTTACCATGTTCTCCGCATGGAGCCGTGGAACATCCGCATGGAAACCATCGCGCATCTGGTTCAGGCGGCCAAGAAGGGATTCGCGCACCTGTGGCAACAAGCAAAAAAGACCGAGGGGTGCGAGTTTTTGGTCGGCACGCTCAAGGATTTGCTCGAATTCTCCAAAACCCACACCGTGGGCGAGGTTCTGTACCGCTTCACGGAGACCACGCATTTGTACGAAAACCTGCTCAAGCACGGCACCATCGAGGCCGAGGAGCAAATCGTGAACATCGCCAGCTTTTTCGATAAATTGAAGCAATTTGAAAGAAACAACGAGGAGCGCTCGGTCATCGACTATGTGGATTACCTCAATTTGGCTGAGGAGGCCGGTGAGAACCCGGCCGCGCGGTTCGAGGTGGAGGGGCGCGAGGGCGTGCAGATCTCCACGGTGCACGCGGCCAAGGGGCTTGAATTCGAGGTGGTGTTCATCGGCTCGGTGCTGAACAACCGCTTCCCCGCCATGAACCGGCGGGACGCCATCGAGGTCCCCGACGAATTGATCCACGAAATCCTGACCGACGCGGACATCCACACGCAGGAGGAGCGACGCCTGTTCTATGTGGCCCTCACCCGCGCCAAGGAACGGCTGTACCTATTACACAGCGATTACACGGGAGCCTCCAACGCCCTCAAGCCACGGGTGAACAAGCGGTCTAAATTCATCGATGAAATGGAGGGGAAAGCCGCCTTCGCCCAAGTCGAAAAAACAGCCGAGGGGGTGGAACGATTTTTGAAGCCAAAACTGAACGCCGAGCCCATGGTTCCGAAGAAGGCGGGGGAACGGACGGACCATTTCAGCTACAGCCAGCTTTCCGCGTTCGAAACCTGCCCGCGCCAATACCAATATGGAACGATCTACGGAATTCCCACCCCGCCCGACCCAAACTTCAGTTTTGGCGGAACCATGCACGCCACCCTCCAGGAATTTTTCAAGGCCGTGGAGCAATCGAAACAGGCGACACTTTTCACGGAATTCACCCCCGATTTCTCGCTGAAGCGGCTTCTGGAGATCTACGAGGACAAATGGATCCCCGTGGGCTACGAGACCAAGGCCCACATGGACCTGAGAAAAGAGCGCGGCCGCGAAATGCTCAAGGCGTTACACGAGCGGTTCAGCCAAAACATGCCCCAGGTGAAGTTTTTGGAAAAGGCATTTGCCTTGCGCCTCGGGGAATACATTATCCGTGGCCGCATCGACCGCATCGACGAAAAGCCCGATGGAACCGTGGAAATCATCGACTACAAAACCGGAAAAGTCCGTTCGCAAAAAGAGGTGGATGGCGACCTCCAGCTTGCCCTGTACACCCTGGCCACGAGGGAAACGTTGAAATTGCCCGTGTCCGCCCTTACCCTGCTCTTTTTGGATTCCGACGAGGCGGTCACGACCACGCCCGACGAAAAAGTGCTGGAAAAGGCAAAAAACACGGTCAAGGAGCTCGGTGACCGCATCAACGCCTCGGATTTTGCGCCAACCCCCGACAAAATGACCTGCAAGTTCTGCCCGTACCGAAAGATTTGCGATGCGGCGATGTAAACCTTTGTTTTTCATTTTTGCACCTATTTTTCATTCCTGCGCAGGCAGGAATCTACTTATAAGTTTGACTTTCCAAAGTGGAATACTACAATTCACCTCCTGACCTTTAGTCTTTAATCCAAATCTATGACGACTTCTTTTGCGAAAAAATTTGCCAAGGGTTTTATCGTCTTGGCCATCCTCTTTCCGCTTTTTTCGATCAGCGCTTTTGCGGCTGATTTGCCCCCAAACACCGGAAAGGTCACGGTCAATGTGACAGACGAGCGCGGAGCCAAGTTCAGCGGCAACTGGTACCTGTACAAGGGCCTTGTCCAATACGGCTGGGTGGTGAGAAACGGCACAAGCGGCGAGCAGTTCAACATTGAACCGGCGACCTACACGTTGGAGGCGAGGTCGGTTCCCGCGGACCATCGCTACTATTTGATCCGCTCAGAAAACCCACAAACTTTGGCCGTCGGCGAATCAATCACGTTCAATGTCCAGTATTTCAAGACCGAGGAGCAGCTTATGGCCGCCCAAAACAACACGCCGGTTCCAACCCCCGCGCCGGCACCTGCCCCGACCCCAGCGCCAACTCCTGCTCCGACACCTGCCCCGACCCCCGCGCCCGCGCCACAGGTTTTGGACCCGACTGGGAATGTCCGCACCCCGCTTTCAGGCTGGGAAGGCTCCCAGCCCGCCTACTTGTACGACGACGAGCCCGAGACTTACCCTGTGGAATCCTATCAGGCCAACCCTCCTTACCAATTGGCCGCCACAGGCCCCGTTGAGGCGTTGCCGCTCATCGCCTTGCTCTCGGGTCTGATGGGATTGGTTGCCGTCCGCCGCAAAAGGAGCTAAACGTTTCGGTTTTAATCGATAGTCAACCCCTGAGGGCGCGACAATTGTGTCGCTCTCTCTTTTGATTTTGAGATTGTTTGCGTTGACAAGTGAACAAATGTTTACTAAACTACTGTCTGAACCTTGATTCGCTTGATTTAAGGATTTCTTGATAACTCAAATGCTTAAATTATTTTGTTGGCGATGATATTAGAGAATTGCACACAAAAAATCATAGGTTGTGCCATGAAGGTTCACTCAACGCTAGGAAATGGATTTCAAGAGGTTGTTTATCAGCGCGCTTTGGCCATTGAAATGGAATATGCAGGTATGGAGTTTGAGCGTGAAAAGGAAATGGAGATCTTTT
>CAZURX010000079.1:0-6001 GCA_964623015.1 uncultured Candidatus Peribacteria bacterium | reverse complement strand
TTTTGGCCTCGGGCTTGATGGTGCCATCGTCATAACCCGACACAATCCCCTTTCCAGAAATAAAATCGACCGCCTCCTTATATATATAGGTGGAGGGGACATCCGAATAGGCAAAAGCCAAAATGGGGATGAAAAGGGCGAATCCAAAGACAAAAAGGATTTTTTTCATGGTGGTGCTGTTTTATGCCAAAAGCATAGCATAAACGCTGGCATGGTCGATTCGGTTCGTCTAAAATGGGAAACCGTTAACCAATCCCTATGGCGGAAACACCCAAAAACGATCCAGACGGCTACAAGACATGGGCCGTATTCGCATGCCAGGCCAAACGACCCAACTATCGCAACGAGATGGAGGAAGCCGAGCGGTCAAAAGTGGTCGGGCTGAACACCAAATTCAATGCCGCTCACAATAATGAGGGGCGGGCGGTGGCGGCGCCTGTTCGCCAATTGGCTGAAGTCAGAAAAAGAAGGGAGGAAATGAAAAATTTTCTGTTCTGGGTTCAGGCGATAGAAGGAAACCAGGGGGCATAAAAAAGCCCTGTACCATTGCGGTACAGGGCTGCACACTGTGCTCGGCTCAACCTAATCACCTCGGATGAGGAATGAGGTTAGGGTCTTTTGCCAAGACAAGGTGCTTCAAAACCCCCCCGATGATGGGGTGAGACGTTCAGGCGACGGCCTGGACGCTCGGGGTCTTGGCGACCATGAGGTCGAACTGCGGATTCCCCTGGATGGAGGCGAAGATGGCCTCCTTGCCGTGGATGCCGCGCAGGATGTTGCCCTGGCGGATCATGCGGCCGAACTCGGCGAACACGGGATTGGTGTACTCGCCGATCACCTGATCTTTGTCGCCGATCGCCAGGATCTGGTCGTCGGTGAAGACGATGTCCTGGCTCAGGTTGAACGGCGTCCCGCTCACGTTGACCAACGTGCCCCGGACATTCTTCTTGATGAGCTTGGCCGCCGTGTCGGTGGTGCGGGTCATGTAGAAGTTGCCCTTGTCGTCGAGGTAGGTGTACGTGAGCATACCGTCCTTGACGAAGCCACGCAGGCTGGTGACGTTGATGTCACGAGCCCACGGGGCGGGCGTCCAATTGGAGTCGACGTTGGTCTCGTCCTTGAGAGCCTTGAGGGGCGTCTCACGGAGGAGGACTGTCGGCTTCGGGCACTGGAATGTGGGGTAGGTGATGACCCCCAAGTTGACTCGGCCCTCGTGCTGGACGAGGTCGAGGTTGCCGATCTGCAGGCCATTGACCACGCCGAACACCTTGGTGTTCAGGCGGTTGTCGGCCGTGCGGACCGCGTGGTAGCCCTTGACGGGCCCCTCGTTGGTCGGGGCGAAGCACTTCACGAAGTGGTCGTTCCCCTTGACGGAGGCGACCCTGAGGAAGGTCTGGAGCCAGGTCGTGTCGACGTGGCCCTGATTGACCGTCAGGAGCAGGCCGTCCTGGGTGATGACCGTCTTGGTCAGGCGCGGGTAGGGGATGGCGCTGAGGACGTCGGCGGGGATGTACTTCAACTCGGTGGCGGGAATCACGAACACGTGCTCCCAGTCGAGGAAGTAGACCTCGCCAATGTCGTCGAGGAAGTTACCCTTGCCGACCTTCAGATCGATGTCCCGCCGGTCATCGAACATCTTGCGGGACATCGGATAGCCAGGGATGTTGTTGATCGCCGGGAAGTCGTTAGGGTTGGAGGTACGAATCTGCATGGTTCTATTTCTCCTGCGCACTAAGGCGCCAATCGGTGCCTCACCGTGAGGACACCGCCAGAAGCCGATTTTTTCGGCTGCTGGAGTGTGTCCTCAAACGCCCGCATCGCATCGGCAAAAAGCCGGTCTCCAACAGAGCCGAACTAAAAATGACGATCTGCTATCCCGATTCGCATCGGGGCAAAAGATCGCCATCGTTAGGAGGGCAAAAAGTTGAAAAAAATGCGGGGCATTCGCATTGTCTTGGCAAATTTTAAAAGAGCAAGTGCGAAAGAACGCATAGTTTATATAGGAACCGAATTTTAATGTCAAATGTTTTTGCAAAAAATCAACAAATGACTCCGCCACCCAAACATTCCTCGCCTAAATAAAAAACGGCGAATTGCCCTGGCGCGATCCCGTGGATCGGTTCGGCCAATTGAACCTGGATTCGTTTTCCAGCCATTTGGATTTTACAATCATGCATCGCCGCCCCGTGGCGAATTTTGACCCGTAGGGATTCAAAATTTTGAATCCCTACGGGAACAATCCAATTCACATTTTCAACATCAAATCTATCCCCTAAAACCTCCTTCGGTTGATAGCCATTGGCCAAATAAATGATATTCTTCTCGATATCCTTTCCCACCACAAACCAAGGCCCGCCGGAAAGCTTCAATCCAAATCGTTGGCCGATGGTGTAGAACCAATAACCCTCATGCTCGCCCACCTTTTTTCCAGTCGCACGATCAATAAAATCACCAGGCTGGGTGCCCAAATGCTGGCGAATGAATTCGCGATAAGGAATTTTTCCCAAAAAACAAATTCCCTGGCTGTCTTTCCGATACTGGTTGGGCAAATCGAATTGCTCCGCCAGCGCCCGCACTTCCTTTTTGGGATATCGGCCAATTGGGAAAAGCGCGCGGCTGAGTTGCGCCTGGCTCAAGTGCGACAAAAAATAGGTTTGGTCTTTCACGGGATCGGGCGACCGCATCAGATGAAAAAATCCTCCACGCTCTTCAACCTGGGCGTAATGTCCAGTGGCCACCTTCTCGAAGGAATCGTCGATCTTCGAATAAAATTGGCCGAACTTGATCTGCTGGTTGCAAAGAATATCGGGGTTCGGGGTACGCCCTGCTTTGCACTCGGCGATGGCGTAGGAGACAACACGATCCCAATATTCCTTTTGCATGGATACGACCTCCAGGGGAATCTTTTCGCGTTCGCAAATGGCGCGCACAAAGGAAAGATCTTCCTCCCACGGGCATTCGCCGAGGTGCTTGAATTCGCCCTCCAGCCAAATCTTCAAATAAAAGGCGGTCACGGCATGGCCTTGGTCTTTGAGGAGTCTCAAGGCCACTGAACTGTCCACGCCGCCTGAGGTGAGAACAGCGATTTTCATAATGCTAACCACTATCTTAAGCGAAAAATAATCTTGCGGGAAGTGAGCGTGCGTAGCGAAGCCCGACCCTGTACCGCGACTGCTGCAGGGGAAGGGAAGTCGCGAAGCCAAGCGAGATTTTCGCAAAACGTTCCATGCGCTTGGGAAAGGCGGAAAACCTTTGCAAAGGTTTTCTGAGGCGAATCCTATAGGTTTGTCATCGACAAATACCCTCCTGACTGCAAATCCCACAGCCGTTTGTACAGGCTCGACTTGTTGGCCAAAAGGTCGGCGTGGGTCCCCTCTTCCACGATCTGCCCAGCCTGAAGCACGATGATCCGATCCATCTTCATGATGGTGGAAAGGCGATGCGCGATCACCAGGCAAGTCTTCTGCTGGATCAGGTTTTCGAGGGCGTGCTGGATCAGGGATTCGGATTCGGAATCCAAACTGCTGGTGGCCTCGTCCAATATAAGGATGGGGGTGTTCGCCAGTATCGCCCGGGCGATGGCCACGCGCTGGCGCTCGCCACCCGAAAGCTTCACCCCTCGCTCGCCGACAAATGTGTTGTACTGGTCGGGAAACTGCTGAATGAATTCGTGGCAATGGGCCAACTTGGCCGCCGCGACCACGGCCTTGTTGCCCGCTTTCAAATTTCCGTAGCGCATGTTCTCCATCAGGGGGCGATGGAAAAGGACGGGATCCTGCGGGACATATCCCACGCTCGATCGAAGGCTGTCCTGGGTCACCTTGTGGATATCCTGGCCATCGATCAAAATCTTGCCACTTTGGGGATCGAAAAACCGAAGCAGCAATTTGGTGATGGTGCTTTTGCCACCGCCCGAAGGGCCAATGAGCGCCACCTTTTCGCCCGGCCTGATGGACAAATTGAAGTCACGGATCACGGGATCGCCTTTTTTGTAGGCAAAGGAAACACGCTTGAAATCGATTTTCCCATCCGTGACCCGAAGGATCTTGGCCTTCGGAAAATCCTTGACCTCGCGAGGGGTGTCCAAAATCTCGATCATCTCGTCCGCATCGGCCATGCGATTAAAAATGTCGCGAATGGTCCGACCCATTGACCACAGGCTCATGAACAATTGAATCAAATAGGTCTGGATCCAAATGAAATCGCCGACCGTCAATCGGCCCTGGGTCCAGGCGCGAACGGCAAAATAGAAGACCACGAATTCCAAAATCGCCATCAGCACTCCTTGCAGGGCATCGGAATAAAAACTGAGTTTCCACGACACTGTCATCTTATGTCCCCAGTCGTCCAAAAGTCCGCGAAAGCGACGGTTTTCGTGGGTCAGGGAAGAAAAAAGCTTCAGATTCACATTGTTGGCGACAGTGTCCGAAAGATTGGAGGAAAGGGCGGTGTCGGCCTTGGCGCGCGCCACGTCGAACTTCCATTTATAGAAAGTGAATTTCCAGGTGAACAGGGAATAGGCAAAAACCCAAATCAGCATTGCCATCCCGATCCAGGGGCTTAAAATGAACAAAACGACGAAGATAACCCCAAGGGTCAGGGTCAAAGGGATCAGTTCATAATAGATCTTGTCGAAAATCAGCTCATAGGCCATAACCAAGCGGTTCATTTTTTTGACCAAGGCTCCAGAGAAATGGTTGGTGAAAAAAGAGTGCGAATGACGATGCAGGGTGTCAAAGGATTTTTCGGCCATGGCGCTCATCACCTTCACATCGAGCGGAATCTTGAAATAATCGCCCATCCGGCGAAAAAAATTCCGCACCAAATGAAGGGCAAAAATAATGGCAATCAGCAAGAAAAGCCGTTGGCCCGAGGGATCGGCCGAAAGACCCTGGGCCAACCTATCGAAAAACAGTTTGTACAAATAGGGATGGAACAGGCCAACGCCCACTTGGACAACCAAGGCGATCAGGGCCAGGCTAACATACCCGCGGTAATGTCGGATAAAGGACCAGAAAAAAACAAAAATACGTTTCGCTTTCTGAACCATGTTTATTGAAAAATAAATCGATAGATTGCCCGTCCCACCGCTTGGTCGGGACGAGAGTATTTCAGGCAAAACCGATCCTCGCCGCGCAAAGCCTCGGGCAGCAGGGGAGTTCGCTTGAATCCAAGGCGTTCGATGGATTGGATCGTGCGGCCCATATCCAGGTTAGGGCCGTTCGCGGAGCGAAAAAAGGGAAGCGCGATGACCACGGGGACTTTTCGGCCCATGGCTTTCAGATTTTCGAAAAATCGGATGTAGAGCTGGTCCAGGTCGGACATGATCTTTTGGAGCACGTCGGGTCGAATCTGCTGGCTATGGGGCATGCCCAAATCCGACTCCGCCGCGATGCCGTCAAAGGCTTTGGAATGGGGCTTGGTCGCGTCATGAACGAACACCTCGGCTTCGGGTTTGGCTCCGAATTCCTTTTTGAGCCATTCGACATTTTTTTTCGCACCCTCCACCCGTTCGGCATGGATGTCGGAACCGATCATTGGATGCCCCATTAAGAGCCCTTCCATCACCACCACGCCGCTTCCGCAGAACGGATCCCAGAGGGTTCCCGAAACGCCTGTCAGATTGATCAGAATCTGGGCCAACTTGGGCGGAAGCATCCCCATCTTCATGTCTCGGAACGGCTTGCTGTAGTCGCGCTTGCTGTAGGCGTCGATGTCCTGCATGGCCACGGTCTCGGCGACCCACTGTCTTGAGCCATCCTTGGCGACCAAAAGCTCAATGCCCTTTCCCGCGATCGACTTGTACTGCGCCGCCGTGATGTTCTGGAAATTGTTGTTGATGAACCGGCTTTTGAGGTCCGCGGCCCGTAAAACCTTTTTCAGGCCGATCAAAATGGTTTTGAGTTGCCGTTCGGGCATCCCGTAAACGCTCACCCCGTAATCGAGCTTGGTTCCCGTGTATCGGCCCGACAAGGCGTTCGCCAAAATCTCGGTCTGGTTC
>CAZURX010000078.1:0-6011 GCA_964623015.1 uncultured Candidatus Peribacteria bacterium | reverse complement strand
CTGTATGGATTCCTGAAAAAGGTCGGGGCGGACGCAAGCTATACCCTGCCCCACCGAGAGGAAGACGGATATGGGCTGAAGGATTATTTCATCAAACGCTTCAAAAAAGACGGGGTCCAGCTAATCGTGACGGTGGACTGCGGAACCGCGAACCTGAAAGAGGTCGAGTTGGCCAACTCACTAGGAATGGAGGTGGTGATCACCGACCATCACACCATCCCCCAAACCCTTCCGCCGGCGCTGGCCATCGTGAACCCGAAGCGGACCGAGTGCCCCTATCCAAACAAGGACCTTTGCGGCTCCAGCATCGCCTTCAAGCTGATTTCCCAACTGGCAACGGACCTCATGGAGGATGCTGAGGCCAAGGATTATCTGGCAAAACAATTGGGGCTCGTGGCCATGGGGATCATTGGCGACTGCATGCCCGTGAAAGAGGAAAACAGGATCCTGGTGCGCGAGGGGCTCAAAAGCCTGAAAGCCGGGGACCACCAAGGGGTCACGTCGCTTTTGAACGAAGCGGGGATCGACCTGGAAAAGATCAACAGCGGCGTATTGGCCTACCAAGTGAGCCCTCGCATCAACGCCTCAGGCCGCATGGACACGCCGAACCATGCCTTGGAGCTTCTGCTGGGCACGCTGGAAAAAGCCGTGACCCTGAATGAACTGAATGAAAAACGGAAAACCATGGCCCGCCTATTCGTGGAAGAAGCCAAGGCGCAGATCGATCCGGCCAATCCACCCAACCTGATTGTGGTGAAAAGCAAGAATTGGAGGGCGGGGCTTTTGGGCCTTGTCGCCAGCGAGCTGGTGGAACATTTTGGCCGACCCACCATCGCCATGCAGGAGCGGGAAAAGGAATATGTGGCCTCCATGCGGAGCATCAACGATTTCGACATCACGGGACACTTGCGCGAGAAGGCGGGCAATTTATTTTCGGCTTTTGGCGGCCATACCATGGCGGGCGGGTTCTCCTTGCCCAAGGAAAACCTCAATAAATTTATGGAGCAGGTGGACATCATTTCCAAGAACCATGTGGACCCCAGCCATTTTGGGGGAGCGCTCACCATTGAATGCGAGATCATGCCCAACGAAATCAACTTCGAGATGATGGGCAAAATGCAGCTTCTGGAGCCTTTCGGCGCCGAGAACCCGGAGCCCAAATTCCTGATCAAAAACGCCAAGATTTTGGAGGTTAAAACAGTTGGCAAGAATGCGGAGCACCTTCAGATTCCCGTCCAGCTGGGGGACAAAAATTTCCGCACGATCGCCTTCCGTTTCGGCACCCATCTTGATAAGATTGACCCGAAAAAACTGCACGACATGGTGGTACACCTTGAGACAAACGTGTGGAACGGCAATAAACGGTTGCAGATGAGGATTGTGGATCTAAAAGAATCCGAATAGTGGCTAGAATTGTGGCTAGAATTGTGGAATCAAATAGTGGAACGAATTTATTGCATTTAGATGAATATTTTGTAATCAAACGATATGTTTGCGAAAAGGGTTGAAGAGTTAAAGATTTATATCATCGCTCTCGAATTGGCCAAGGAGATTCATCGTCTTGTCGACAGAATCCCCTATTGGTGGAGAGTCGATGACGCCAATCAAATCAAAAGATCCAGCTCCTCAGCGCCATCCAATATTTCGGAGGGGTTTGGTCAACGTTTTTATGCTAGGCAATTTATCCATTATCTAAATATTGCCAAGGGTTCAAGTGATGAGACCCAAAATCATTTGCGCTCTCTTTCCAATGACCACTATATTGATCAAGATACATTCCAAAATTTCTTGAAAAGATATATCAATTTGTCGGTCAGAATCCTCAACCTGATTAACCACCTAAAAAAGAAACATGGAATCATCCTCGACTAAAAGCATCCACAATTCTAGCCACGATTCCAGCCACAATCCGAAACTCAAATTAATCTTAAAGGACGGCGCTGAAATCATTGGCCTCTCTTTTGGCTATATGCCCAAAAAAGAAGATTGGTCTGTGGACGGCGAGGTGGTGTTCAACACCGGCATGGTGGGGTATCCGGAGACGTTTACCGACCCTTCGTACCGAGGGCAAATCTTAGTGCTGACGTATCCACTGATCGGAAACTATGGGGTTCCGATTGAAAAAAGCCTGCACCATGTGAGCCAGCTTTTGGAGAGCGAGCACATTCACCTAAAAGGGTTGATCGTAAGCGAATATTCCGCCGGCTATTCGCACTGGCAGGCGAAACAAAGCCTATCGGACTTTTTGATCAAGCATAAAATTCCCGCCATCCAGGGCGTGGACACCCGCGCGCTTACCCAAACGCTCCGCGAACACGGAGTGATGCTCGGCAAGATTGTTCCGGTCGAGACCAAATTCAGCAAGGCAATGCTGTTCAGCGACCCGAACGCGAACAATCTGGTGGCCGAAGTGTCGTGCAAGAAGAAGGAGATTTTGGAGCCTGAAGGCAAGGCGAAGGCGACTATCGCCCTGATCGACTGCGGGATCAAACACAATATTCTTCGAAGTTTCTTGGAACGTAATATTCGTGTCATCCGCCTGCCATGGAACTATGACCTGAGCAAATTGGATGACGGCTACGATGGATTGTTCGTCTCCAACGGCCCGGGCGACCCGAAGTTGGCGATCCAGGCGGCCGAATCGGTTCGGCACGCCATGAAAATGGACAAACCGATCTTCGGCATATGCCTAGGCGTGCAGATCATGGCCTTGGCCGTTGGCGCCGACACCTACAAGCTGAAATACGGCCACCGCTCCTGCAACCAACCGTGCACGGACACGAAAACAGGACGATGCCTCATCACCTCTCAAAATCACGGCTACGCGGTGGACGCGAAAACACTGCCTAAGGATTGGGAAATTTGGATGAAAAACGAAAACGACGGAACCGTGGAGGGAATCCGGCACAAGACGAAACCGTGGTTCGCGGTGCAATTCCACCCCGAGGCCAGCCCTGGTCCGGAGGATGCGGCGTATCTGTTCGATGAGCTTGTCTCACTCCTAAAAAATCCGAAATCCTAGGCTCTAAATTCTAAACAAAGTCTAGACCCTAAAGCCCAAAACACAAAACATAAACTGAAACCGTAATCGTTCTGACAATAAAAGGTTTTTGTTTGGCAGGTTTGGCTTTTTAGATTTTCGACTTTTGGGTTCGTTTAGAGTTTTTGCTTGATGAACTTATTGGGCTTTTTGCCCATTGAAAAAACCCCTATCCCACAGTGTGAGAATCGGGGGGGCTCAATACTCCTTTCAGCTGCTTTCAAGCAGTGATTTTTCGGGTGAAGAGGATTTTCAGCATATACAACTGGTCCGATGCGAAGAAGCCAAGCACCCAAAAACCCGCAAACCAAAGGCCAAGGCCGGGCCAGAAACCAAAGATTGCCATGAGGACAATCATCGCCGTGGCCAAGAATGGCCAAGCAGGGAGGCAAACACGGACCATCTTGAAGCCCTGAACCACGCTTCCTATGAAGACGAGAAGTCCCAAAAAACAAAATCCGCACAGGGACGCGAAAACAAGCAACAAAGTTCTCATAATTTCCTCCGAAGGTCCGAAAATTCGGCCTTAGTTGTGAAAAGAGAAGAGCAACGCGATCCGCGGAACGCAGGATGCCCACCAAACGGAGGCAAATCCAAGCCGGGGAAGGCGGAATAAAGGCATTATAGGAATTTTTTTTGTTATGTCAAATTTACCCCCTCAATCACACGCCTGGATTAAATTGATTTTTTTATAATGTGCAATAAATGTTCACAACCGTCATTTCGTTGTGTCTGTTTTCTACCCATAACGATTTGACGAGTTTGTCCATCATGCCTATACTATCTTTGATCTGATGTCCAAGTTGATCTTCAGAGACAAACTTAGACAAATCAACCCTTATATAAAATAAAGATTAAAGCACCATGGTTAACCCTTCCCTCTACGTTGATCGCATCGAAGCGAGCAAAATTTTGAAAACCTCCACGCGCACTGTCGACCGCTACATGCGCAAATACAACTTCAAGACTCGCAAAGATGGCCGATTGGTTTTGATCAAGCGTTCCGATGTCGACAAAATCATCAAGGATCATCTTGGGCGGATTGTGGACATCAACGACGAAAGCTTTAGCCAAATCCTGAACAAAAAGATCGAGAACCCCGCTACCGAAAACAAGGACACCGTGTCCACCTTGGCCGTTTCCGACATCAAGGTCCACAAGATCAAGGACACCGAGGCCAATGGCACCGAGGAGCGAATCTACAAAGACCTCTACCAGGAAACCAAGAAAGATCTGAAAGAGAAGCAGGATCGCCTGGAGGCCGCCACCTACCGCGTGGGCCAGCTGGAATCCCAAGTGAAGAGCATGGTTCCGCTTTTGGACTACACCAAGAAGGACAAGGAGCTGCAGGAGGTTTTCCATTCCATGGAGCAAAAGGCCCGACAGAACCAGGAGCTCATTGATGCCATGGAGCGCAAGATCCGCAGCGAGCGCATCGCCAAATGGACGTACCTTTCATTGGTGGGACTCTTGATCGTCGCAGAACCAATTTTGTTTGTGCTTTGGGCTTTTAATTAAGAAGCGCTCAGAGGACCCAATGGAGGACCGATTGAGGACCTGATTGTTGGGTTATGGTATAATCCAGCCTTATTTTGAATATCGATGAATATTTTGTAATCCAATGGGCTTATGTTGCCATTCGAAGAATTGAGAATATACAAGCTTGCAGTGAAATTGCGCGATGAGCTACATGAAGAATTAAAAAGGAACCCCCACAATTGGCAAATCGATGATGCCAAGCAGGCATGGAGATCTTCATCTTCGGTGCCGTCCAACATCGCCGAGGGGTATTCAAGACGATTTTATATCAAGGACTTGGTGTATTTCATCAATATTGCCTTGGGCTCCAGCGATGAGACACAAGACCATGTGATTGCTCTTATGGGCAATGGCAACTTCGATCCTGAAAAAGGAAAATATTTCCTGAATCAATACAAAACTCTATCCATCCAAACTCTGAACTTTCGCAATGCCTGGCGAAAAAAACTTCCTAAATCCAACTCTTTCAGTCAAAATGTATGCACCAATAGGTCCTCCATAAGGTCCTCGACGGGTCCTCGATTAGGCCCCCAATCTGAAACAATGATAATAACAAATTTCAAAACCTACGAGTCAGCAACGGGCCTCAAGGCTGTTGAGCTTGCCAAGATCCATGAAAACGCCGCCAAACAAACGGGCGCCGAGATTATGGTGGCGGTTCAGCCGACCGATTTGATGGCGGTCGCCAAGGCCGTCCAAATCCCCGTGCTGGCCCAGCATATCGATGCCGTGGGCATGGGCGGGTTCACGGGCCACATCACAGCCGAGGCGGTGAAGGCCGCGGGGGCCAAGGGGACGCTTTTGAATCATTCCGAACGACGTTTGCCGCGGGATGTGCTGGCCAAATCGATCGCTCGGGCCAAGGAATTGGGGCTGATGACCGTGGTCTGCGCAGCAACACCCGAGGAGGGGGCCACGTTTTTGGAATTTAATCCGGATTTGATCGCCGTGGAGCCGCCGGAATTGATCGGCGGCGACATTTCGGTGTCCTCAGCTCAACCTGAGATCATCGAAAACGCAGCCAAATTGATTGGAAAAGACAAACTGCTCGTGGGCGCGGGCGTGAAGAACGGCAAGGACGTTGAAATAGCCCTCAAACTCGGCGCGAAAGGCGTTTTGCTCGCCAGCGGGGTGACCAAGGCGAAAGACCCCATGGCGGTGCTGGTGGATTTGGCGAACGGGGAAAAATAATTCAAGATTTCTGATTTGAATCTATAGGTAATGTAATACTAATTTATTATTTTAGTATTTCTTTTTTATAAAATTTGTAGTATACTTGTACTGTTTAATCACTCAAGTATGACTACTTCTATAACACAAAAGGGGCAGATCACCATTCCTGCGCCGTTTCGAAGGCAAATGGGCCTTAAGACTGGCTCCAAATGCATGTTCATGATACGAGGCAACGAATTGGTGCTCGTGCCTGTGCGCA
>CAZURX010000077.1:0-6146 GCA_964623015.1 uncultured Candidatus Peribacteria bacterium | reverse complement strand
GCCTAATGCCGCTGGCAATTTTTACCCAATTACTGTCCAACTTTGTTAAATAGCCGTAACCAAAAGGGCCATACATTGAACTGAGAGGGGCCAAAAAATAGTTCGCTACTTTATGGCCGAATGCTGTTTTTGTCAAATTCTTCTTTTGTCGCTAATGCGATTGACTCTTAAAAAGGCTGTCCGCTATTATCCTTTTCGTTCGTGGGGTCGAAGCTCATTCCTCGGCTATCCGAAGCTCCGTTTGGATCAGGCCGCTCGGAATGACAAAGACACCTCTGACATTCGTCGGAAGAAACTGTGGGGATGTAGCTCAGTGGCTAGAGCACCTGCTTTGCAAGCAGGGGGTCGAGGGTTCGAGTCCCTTCATCTCCACCAATAACCTTCATGAAAACCGCACCCCGCAGCTTCGTGCGGGACAGGTTGGTTTTCCCGCCTTTTCCCGCTCTCAAAAGGGGTTTGCTCGTTCCGCGTAGAAATTTTTGCCAAATTTCCCACGGAACGCCCGACGCTCCATTCGCCCTGAGCGGGCTCATTCTGCTCGGGCACGCAAACCTCGCTTCTCCGAAGGTCTCGCCTTGCGCCCTTTCGCTAGGCTTCGCAAACTTCCCTCCGTGGGGCCCACGAGACCCACTCGGGGTTTTGCTGCGCACGCTCAAGGGCTCAGGCTCGGAGGAATTATTGGCATCCGTGTGCCTTTGTGGGGGCCCCGTTTTCCAATTCCCAACGCAACGCCGTTCATTAGGCATATTACTAATTCCCTTGGCCCCCAAGATTTCCATTTTAAATGTAACCAAACTTGGCCTTGTGATAAGATGAGGCCGAAACAAACATCCCCATGATTTCTTTCCGCAATGTCACCAAGGCGTTTGGCCCGCATCTGGTTTTGGACGAGGTGGATTTTGATATAAGCCCAAACGAACTGGTTATTCTTAATGGCATTTCAGGGGCAGGAAAATCCACGGTGGTCGCCTTGCTGATTGGGGCGGAGCAGCCGAGCTCCGGCACCGTGGAGGTCGATGGCATGATGGTGAACGAGATGGACGGCGAAACGCTCCAGCTTTACCGTCGCAAAGTGGGCGTGGTGTATCAGGATTACAAATTGCTTCCCAACAAGACCGCGTTCGAAAACGTGGCCTTCGCCATGGAGGTTTGCGAGGCGCCCAACGAAGCCATTCAGCAAAAAGTCCCGGAACTATTGGAAAAGGTCGGCCTTGGTTCTTTTTCCGACCATTTCCCCGAACACCTTTCTGGCGGGGAGCGCCAGCGTTTGGCCATTGCGCGCGCGCTGGTCCACAATCCGCGCTTTCTGATCGCGGACGAGCCAACGGGGAATCTGGATGAAGAGAATGTGCGAGGGATTCTCGATTTGTTCCGAAAATTGCATGACGAGGGGGCCACCGTCCTGCTCACCACGCATGATCCGCTCGTGCACAAGTTGATGCCAGGTCGAACGATCACGTTGGTCAAGGGAAAGATCGTTTAAATTTTTAATTTTTAGTTTTTAATTTTTAAACACATGGTATAGTGCCAACGGTTTTTTGATTTTGATGAATTTTTTGACCATGGATGAAATTCTTTTTTTGTGGGCCCAGTGGGGCATTTTGGATCACGACCAATACCGGATCGTTTTAAAACGGTTTGGTGATTTGATGGCGGCATGGGAAAAAATTGATGTAACATTTTTGTTACATCTTGGTTTCGAGCGCGAAAAAGCCGAGCGGATTTTCAGCTACAAACAATCCATCGATTTCGAAACCATGACCCGCCAGATGGAGGATCTCGGCGTCCGAATTTTGTGCGTGGACGATGCCGACTATCCCGCTCGCCTTCGGGAAATCCACAATCCGCCACCGTTTTTGTTCGCGCGCGGAACATTGCCCGTTCTCCACAAATCGCTTGGCGTGGTGGGCACTCGCGGGATGACCGACTATGGGCGCATGGCCACCGAAAAATTGGTTGGGGACCTAGTCCGAAACGGATTCACCATTGTCAGCGGCTTGGCTTTGGGCGTGGATGCGTGCGCGCATGCCGTCACCCTGAAAAACGGCGGCCCCACGGTGGCGGTTTTGGGATGCGGGGTCGATTGCCTCTATCCCGCGGAAAATCAAAACTTGGCCGAGCAGATCCTTAAAAAAGGCGGGGCCATCGTTTCCGAGCATCCATTGGGAACGCCGGCGCTCCGACACCATTTTCCTTTGCGCAACCGCATCATTTCGGGGTTGTCCAAAGGGGTCTTGATCGTGGAAGGCGGGGTGAAATCGGGGGCGCTTATCACAGCGCGGTACGCGCTGGAACAGGGGCGCGAGGTGTTCGCCGTGCCCAACGACATCACCAAGCGCGAACTGGGCGGCACCAATCACCTGATCCGTCGTGGCGAGGCCAAGCTGGTCGAAAGGGCCGAGGACATTCTGGATGAATTCGGCATGGAAAACGCCACCCGAGAATTGCCTATTTTCTACTCGCCGCTCGAGACCGAAATCTTGGGCTTGATCGCCAACCAGGGAAAAAGCATCGACGAACTAACCCTTGAAACGCCCTACAATGTGGCCAAACTATCCGAAGCGCTCATCGGCCTTCAGCTCAAAGGAACGACCAAGGAAATCGGAGGGAAGTGGGTGATTGTTTGATTCCGAATCGTGGCTAGGATGGTAGCGCCTGAGGGGTGAATTGTGTCATCCGCAATTTTAGCCACAACGCCTGCCCACATTCGAATCACAATCCATCGGTTGGCAAAGGCTCTAGGTCCGTAGGCGGAAGCTCAAGGTCCAAGCTTGGGTCGATGGGTTCGGCTGGCGGAGGAAGAAAATCGAGACCCGATTCCTCGAGAGGCATAAATTTGGCCGGGGCGCTGATTGCCTCAACCGCGTTGATGTTTCCGATTTTGTACGAGTAATCCAGCTTCAGGTTTTTAAGTTCCTCGATGTTTTTTAGTTGCAGCCTGATCTTGAGGCGGTCGAAGATCCCGAATTCGGAATTTTGGTGAAAGGCACCGGACAGGTTGAATTTGCCGAGCGCGCTTCGAAGTTCGGTTAGGTCGCTTTCCGATAACCCCTTGCCCAACTCCTCGCCCGCCTTTTTCACGAAGTCGATGATTCGTCCCTTGTTCAGGATGAACGAGGTTTGCTCCTCCTTTCCAGGCCTTGCCGATGTCTTCAGGTTGAAGAAGTTGGTCTCGAAAAAGCGATCCGACAAAGCTCGAGCCTTGGCCGCATCCTCTTCGGTCATCGAGCCTTCGTTTTCCGCCGTGGCGATCCCATCCTCGATCGCCGCCTGGATGGCAACCCTGAAACCATTTTCAACCAAATCGTTTTTCAGCGTTTCGGTGTCCAACATGCTCAGTTCCGCCGGCGCTCCTTGGTCCAATTGTCCTTTGATGTATTGGTCGGGGAGCTGGATCCATTGCCATTTGATGGGTTCTACAACCCCCTTGAACTCCTCCCTGAAATCCAAATAGCTTGGCATGTCCTCCTCCGAAATTCCGTTGGCGTTGAAATCCAGATTTTCGAGGCGAACATAAGCCCCCTGGCTTTCCAGGGCGATCACGGAAAGGCGAAAATTTGCGTCGACTTCGCTGAAAGGCCGGCCTTCGCCTTTTAGCGAAAAATGCAATTTCCCGTCGATCGTATGCTTGGAATCCATTGTGAGCCGATCATGGTTCAAAATGGCGCTTTTAATATTCAACTTGAAATCGCCCGATCCTCCATCGCCTGTATCGGCCTTGGTCGCAAAGTCGCCCGTGACGACCTGTTGCATGGCGTAGCTTTCCAGGCCTTTGATATTGTCCAACGACTCAAACCATGTGATTACGTTGTTTTGCGCGAAGGCCGCGTTGCCCAAGGCATTGAGGATTGTCGCAATAACGAAGGCGATTGAAAGGATTTTTTTCATAAGAGGTTCTGTTAAACTGCGAGATAATATAGCATGAGGACTTGATCCTACTGAAACCACTTTTTCATTCCGAGCCCCGCCGAGGAATCCCTATCTATTTACCAATCCACAACGGACAAGGGATTCCTCCGCTCCCTCTTGACTCCGCCCGGAGTCGGTCGGAATGAAAAAGAAATAACCAAATTCCGAAAATGCCCCGTCTTGTCAAAATCTCCCTCGTCCTCTTTTTGCTCGCGAACCTTGCGCTGGGTTTTGCGCTTTTTTACCCCTTGCCCAAGGTTTTGGTCGAATTGAGGCCTCAGGAAACCGTGAAGATTTATGACCGGAACGGAACCTTGATTGGCGAGGAGATCCAAAACGCCCAGGGGCGGCAAACCTTTGTTCCGATCGTCGATATTCCCGCGAACCTCAAAAACGCCTTTCTGGCGGCCGAGGACCAGCGATTTTACGAACATTCCGGGGTCGATTTTTCCGCGATCCTCCGCGCGGTGTGGCAAAATGTGACGGCTGGCGAAGTGGTTTCGGGCGGAAGCACGATAACCCAGCAATTGGTCCGAAACCTGATCGGCGTGAACCGGCCCCGCTCGTTCGGGCAGAAGATCAAAGAAAGCGTTTTCGCGCTTCGGCTCAGCCGGATCCACGACAAGAATCAGGTTTTTGAATTGTATTTGAACAGCATCTATTTTGGCGGGCTGGCGTATGGCGTGGAGGCGGCCTCGTGGCAGTATTTCGGCAAGTCGGTCCAGAACCTTGATTTGGCCGAATCCGCGTTTTTGGCGGGGCTTCCCCAGGCGCCCAACCGCTATTACCCCTTCAAGCGTTTCGAGGAGGCCAAGCAAAGGCAGGAAACGATTCTGTCCGCCATGCTGAAGGCCGACCTGATCACACAGGCGGAGTTTGATCAGTCGAAAGAGGAAGAGGTTAAACTCAATCCCGCCAAGACCGAGAACAGGGCGCCGCACTTTTCCAACTTTATTCTTCAGGAAACAAAGGATAACCCGATGTCCAGGATCACCACCACGCTTGATCTCGGCATGCAGGAAAGGGTTGAAAAATTGCTCCAGTCGCAGATCACCTTTCTGCGATCCCGAAACATCGAAAACGCGGCGGCCGTGGTCCTGGATGCCAAAAACGGCGACCTTCTCGCCATGGTGGGCGGGGTCGACTACTTTGATTCCTCCATCCAGGGCGCCGTCAATTTGGCCACCTCGCTCCGCCAGCCCGGCTCGGCCCTGAAGCCTTTGGTCTACGCCGCGGCCTTCGAGAAAGGATGGACGCCCGAAACCGTGATCACGGACGAGCCGATCCGCTACGACACGCCCGAAGGGCTTCCCTACAGCCCGCAAAATTTCGACCTTGAGTTTCACGGCTCCGTGACCGCGGCGCAGGCCTTGGCTCAGTCGCTCAATGTGCCGGCCGTGAAAACCTTGGATTTTGTCGGCCTGGCCACTTTTTTGAAATTCGCCCGCGATTTTGGAATAACCTCGTTCAACGAGGATGCCGAGCACTACGGCCTGTCGCTAGCCTTGGGCAGCGGGGAAATCAGTTTGCTGGAACTCGTCTCGGCCACCAGCACTTTTGCCAATCACGGCAACCATTGTCCTGTTCGATATTTTTTAACCGACACGAGGCCCGAATGCCCGTTGGTCGTAAAGCCCGAAACCGCGGCCATCATCTCGGCGATATTGTCCAACAATGAATTGCGCATGCCGGAATTCGGCGAGGAGAATCCTTTGAATTTTGACTATCCTGTGGCGGCGAAAACCGGAACCTCCCGAAACTTCCGTGACAACTGGACGGTGGGCTACACCGACGACTACGTGGTGGGCGTGTGGGTGGGCAACGCGCGCGGCGAGATCATGCAGGGTGCCACGGGCATCACAGGCGCGGCGCCGATTTTCAGCAAGATCATAAATATGCTTCACGAACGCACGGGGACGAAATTGACCGTGGAGGCGTCCATTGCTGTCGGGACTCCAATGGGGGCTCCTATTGGGGTGCAGGTCGGGGCTCCGATGGGTTTTCATATTATTACCCCGTTTGCCAACGACCTATTTCTTTTTGATCCATCAAAACCATCCGACAGCCAAAAAGTCGAACTCAAAGCCTCGCAAAGCGCCCGATGGTTTGTCGACGATCAGCCGATTGGCGAAGGCGAATCGGTTTTGTGGGCGATCACGCCCGGCGCGCATACGATTCAGGCGGTAAGCGAGAATGAGAGTAGGAAGGTGGAGATTGTGGTGCGATAATTTTTAATT
>CAZURX010000076.1:0-6182 GCA_964623015.1 uncultured Candidatus Peribacteria bacterium | reverse complement strand
TCGATCAGGATTTGGCACGTCTATATGGCGTTGAAACTAGGACCTTAAATCAAGCAGTGAAACGCAATATCGAGCGATTCCCTGATGATTTTATGTTTCAGCTAAACGAAAATGACATTGAGTCTCTAAGATCACAATTTGTGATCTTAGAAAAAAAACGTGAAGGATCCCAGAGTGAAGTCGGAGTTCTAAGGTCGCAAATTGCGACCTTAGAAAATGAGGGTCGCGGAAAATACAGCAAATATCTTCCCTACGCCTTCAGCGAACAGGGAGTGGCTCAATAGGAAAACACTCTCCGATTGCACCAATTTGCAGGCAAATTGATACATCGGAGCCCTCACTTCGCAGCGGCCTTCGGCCTTTGCCCCGTTCGGAACGTGTTTTTCGCTACTTATTATGCTTTCGAGCGTATTGCGGAGCCCACAGGCGGTGAATGTGAACATAGAAATCATGCGGGCGTTCGTGCGCATGCGGCATGTCTTGGAATCGAACAAGGAGTTGGCCAAGGTTGTGTTCGAATTGAGGTCATTCATGCTGAAAAATTCCAACAAGACCGATCAGGAGATCAAACGGATTTGGGACGCGATCGAGAAACTGTCGGAAAAGCCCACCAACAACGAGCCGATGGGGTTCAGGCTCAAATGAAAACCGCCCGTTTATAGGGTCACCACCCCACCGCCCTTCGCCCTCACACGTCGTTCGCGAACAACGTGGCTCGCCATGTGAGCATCCCCCCCTGCACGTTGCGCAAATCCCTGAAGCCCATCGCCTCGAGTGTTCCGCAGGCCATTTGGCTACGGCCGCCGCTCAGGCAAATGACGTAGGTGGGAGCGTTTCTGTCGAGCTTTGACCAGGCCTCGGGTTCTGAATCCAAAGGAATATTCACAAATCCCTCAATATGGCCGCGCTGGAACTCGCCCGGGGTGCGCACATCGATGAACTGGACGCCATCCGGTTTGGATTCGAGGGTTGATTTGAGGTCTTCGACGGTGGAGAAATTCATAAAGTGAGGATTCAGGAAACAGGATTCAGAATTCAGTTGTGGCAGACGTTAATCCTTCACGGCTTTGAGGAACACGTAGTCGATCACGCCGTGGCGGTACCCGTAGCCGAGGAGCCACGAGATGAGCGTGAGGCCGAGGCCGATGGAAAGGCCGCGGGTGTGGATGGCGTTTTTGATGGAATCCCATTTCACGTTGAACGCGGCGAAACCCGGGAACACGCGGTCGCCGATGTTCAGGAATTTCTCGACCCTAAAGCCGACTTCCCTCAGCTGGTCCTGGTAGCCCTTGGAATCCACCTTGTTCGCCTCTGGCATGTGCCACTTTTTGGCCCCAAGCTCCGTGACCTTCTTCAGAAAACCGCTCTTTTTGGACTTTTCGATGTCGAAAACGATGTCGGTCAGGATCAGCTCGCCCTTCTGTTTCAGCACCCGATAGGCCTCCTTGAAAAAATCGAGCCGCGTGTTGAAATGGGCCGGCCCCTCGATGCCGATCACCTGGCTGAACATGCCGTCGGCAAAACCGGTCCGGCAGGCATCGCGCTTTTCGAAAACCAGATGATCCTGCAGCCCCCTTTCCGCAGCGCGTTTTTGGGCAAAATCGATGTGGGGCTGGGTGATATCCACGCAATGCATCTTTTGGGGCCTCAGGGCGTCGAAAAAGCGAAACGACTCCGCGCCGTACCCGCAGGCGACATCCAACACAACCTCGGGATTCACGATGCCCCCCTCCTTCAGAAAAAACTGGACCAAATTCTCGGCCGACTCGAAATAATCCTTGGTCTCCGGCGTCCAGTAGCCGAACGAAAGGAAGCCGTCGGCCTCGTGGGCGCGGATTTCGGATCCATGCGAATAAAACCGCTCCACGTGGTCCTCGTGAGTGATTGGTTTGTCCATAAGCCTTCAAGTTAGCATCGCGCGTTTCCCGACAGCAAAAAGTATAGTCCAAAAAACCGGACTTCACAAAAATTACCTCTGCGGAAATCTATTCCTGAGATTCCTGCCTCCATTCTCCGTAGGATTACTCCGAAGGATGAATGCGCAGGAATGAAATAAATAAAAAATGTTATAATCGGCCTTGAACCCCAACCAAGGAACCGCCATGAAAAAACGGCCTGCCACCATTGTCGTGAACGACCTGATGCAACAGGGCTACACCTACCGTCTTACCGAGCCAATGGGTCGGCATTTCGACCCCGAGTTCAAACCCGATTTGACCCCGAAGCAAATGCTCGAAGTCGGGGTGTTCGGAGGCCGCTACCTGAGCGACTGCCAAAAGGAATTCCCCGCGGACTGGTTCAAGAAGGCGAAATTGAGCCATGAGCGGCACGACCCGACTCTTAACTTTTTCGGCGTGAACGCCAGCCAACCGCGCTCCGTCTGGCTCGCCAAGGGATGGATCCACCCCGACGACCCGCGCGGGTGGTTCCAGTGGTACTGCCGCTATTTCATGGGCCGGCGGATGCCCGAGGAAGACCAACGGCAAATCAAACGATGGAAGGCCATGCAAAGGCACAAGACACAGATCCTGAACGACTGCGGGCCCCGCGAACTCGTCTGCCGCCCACGCCAAAGACAGGCCCTCCTGCACTGGGCCTACGACTCACGCCAATTCTAGTGCACCGGCTTGATGGCCGAGAGGAAGATCTGGTTCGAATCGAACGGGGTCTCGTATTCCGGGTACAGGGTGAAGGCGCCGTAGGTGGTTTTGGGAAACGTCTCGGTGATCATCATGGACGCGGGCACCTCGAGGCTCTTTTTGAGCTCCATGTTCTCCGCGCCCGCCTGCTTTTGGGCGATGAACTTGTAGCTGCCGCCGGTCTTGGCGTTGAGCGCGAACGGCAATTGGTAGCTGAGGGAGACTGTCTTCTTTTGGCCAGGCACCACGGGTCCGAAAGGCAGGGCGAAAACGGTGTACCCCAAATCCTCGGACGGAACCAGGGCTTCGAGATCCGCGCCCTCCAACCCCACCAAAAGACTGCCCTTGGGCACATAAACGCGCAGGTAATCCATGTTCTTGCCCTCGCCCTGGATGTAGCGCAGGGTATCGAGATTCTCCTTGCCCGTGCCGTACTGATTGATGAGCGCCTGCCACGTGGAGAAATCCTTTTCAGTCCACGTGTGCGTTTTGGCGATGGTCAGCGTGTCCGTGATCTTGCCGTCCAGCCCCACCTTGGTGTGGTGGTCGACCTGGGTTTGGATGAACGCGTCGCTCTTGTTTCCGCCGATGGCCGTGGTCACGAGCGCCACAAAGTCGGTTTTCGGGTCGGGTTCGACCATTTTGCCGTCCAGCCCCAGGCGGGTGGCCAGCGCCTCGATGTCCTCATCCTCGGAATAGACCTGAATATCTTTGCCTTTGATCAACTTCTCGGCCATCTCGCCCAGCTTCGAGAAATCCCTCAGACCGAATAGCTTGTCCTTTAGGCTGGGGATGAAATCGATGAGCGACTGCTTGGGCGTGGAGGTCGCCGACTGCTTGGACTCGATGTGGAACGAGAACAGGTCGTTGAAGTTTTTGGCTGTGACGGGCATGGGGAATCCCTTGAAATCGACTGGCCCCGTAAGCTCCAGCAGCTTCTCGGCCACGGTCTGGTTGATGGCGATCACAGTGTCGACCGAAGGGCCGCGGCTATGCTCCAAAAACCACATGATCTGCCTCGCCGAAGTCGGAAAATCGGGGCTGTAGTTGGCGTCGCGCATGTACAGGCGATCCGCCACCTGGTCGATGCCGGGGGGCGCCTTGACCACATCAATGAGATTCCCGTCGGTCTCGTACACGTCGTGAGCCTCCAGCTTGGCGATGGCGCCGTCGTTCACGTCGACGAGCAAATAGCTGCCGATGAACCCGCCCGTGGCGCGGAGCTCGTGGTTGTTCTGCATGAGCACCAAGTAGCTGTGGGGCACCTTGTCGCCCAAAAGCTTGAGGGCGGTCCCGAAATTTGCTCGAACCTCGGCCAACCCCTGCAAAAAGAGGTCGATGGGCTCCCGGGCCTTGGCGAGCGGGGCCTGGATCTCGGCGGGCAAAGGCGATTTGCCCAACGCCTCGAGATCGGCACGCAAAAGGAGAACCTTTTGACTCAACGGCTCAACCCGGCCCTGAATCCCCCGAAGGATATCGGTGATCTTCACGGACGAATCCCCTTTCACGTTCTGCGCTAAAAAGATTTGCGGGATTCCCCGGGCCTCCTCCAAAATCGAAGTCAGCTCCAATCCGACCTGCGACCCCGTGACCCCGATCTGGATGAGCCGCTTGGCCGCATCGAGATACGAGGGCGAATCGAGATAATGGTTCGTCGGCCCCGCGACGGCGTTGACATTCGACGAAAGATCGGCGAACGATTGCTGGGCCTTGGCAAACCATTTTTTGGCTGCTTGCAGATCCTGCCCCTTCAGGGCGGTCATGCCCGCCTTCAGGCTATCGTATCCCCCAAATGCCAAAGGCTTGGAGCTTTGGAAAAGCCCCCATCCGGTCATGGCGATGCCAAGCGAAAACAGGATCAGGAAAATGGCGAAGGCGATGGCGAAAAAAGAGCCGAACCCTTTCCATTTCCTCTGGCGCCTGGTCATGGGCTCCGCCTCGCGCCACTCCCCCTTCTCGGGCGGGCGGATGTCAAAAGCCCCCCCTCCTTTCAGGGGCTCGATCCGGACCGAAAATTTAGTCTTTTTCGCTTTCGGACTCATGGCTGTATTCTACTGAAATCGGCCGAGAGAGACAATCAGTTCCAAAACTCGAAATCCGAAGCACGAAATCCGAAAGATTTCACAATGATTCAAATTTAAAATTCAAAACCTAATAGCTACGAATTACCAATATTTTGATTTGATTTTTTGCCCGCCCAAATTTTTTGAAAATTTTTATTTTGAGTTTCAAACTTTTTCGGATTTCGTGCTTCGGATTTCGATATTCTTTTTAAGCGGTGTTATCATACATCCATGCAATCCATCCACGACCAAATTTGGGAAAAGGCACTCCACCTAATCCAGTTTCGGATGACCAGCCGGCACGAGCTGCAGAAAAAACTGCTTGCCAAATTCCCAGAGGAGGAAGGCGAGATCGGCAAAGTCCTTGATGAGATGGAACGGGTGATGCTTTTGGGCGACAAGCGGTATGCGGAGCAGTTGGCGCATCACCTGATCCAAAAGCCGATCGGACGGATCAAGCTGAAGATCGAGGCCCGCAAACGGGGAATCGATGAAGATTTATTCCAATCGCTCCTTTTGGACGCGGGCTATGACGAGGCCGTTGCGTGCAAGCAGGCGCTCGAGGAAAAAGAGGGACGGGTGCGGGAAACCGACCCACGGAAACGCAAATTCAAACTGATGAACTTTTTGAGGAACCGTGGGTTCACGGACGAGACGATCTACCAAGTGCTTAAAACTTAGGATTCAGGATTCAGAAGTCAGGATTCAGACGAATCCCGTTCCCCGATTCCTGAATCCTGCATTTTCGCTTGTCATCGGAGACCATTTTGGTATAATAATCACAGTACAGAGCCTAAATGCTAGGGTCTGCTCTTTTAGGATGATTACGAGCGTGGGGATTATTGAGATTATTAGGATAATCCCAACCCCATCGTAATAATCCCAATCATCGCAATAATCTTAATAATCTTAACAAAATGAATCAGCAATTCATCGCGGCCGTGAACCAGATTTGCGCCGAAAAAAACATCTCGTACGAGAAGGTGATGGAAGCCGTGAAGGCGGCACTGGCCACCGCCTACCGCAAGGATTTCGGCAACAAAGAGGAGGAAGTCGAAATTTTGGTCAACGAAGGCACCACCTTCGCCACGGTCCTGCTCATCAAGGAAGTGGTCGAGAAGGTCGAGAACCCCAACATCGAAATCACACTGGCCGAGGCCAAGAAGATGAAAAAGGATGTCGAGATCGGCGACGAGATCAAGATCGACGTGACCCCCCTGGAATACGGACGCATCGCGGCCCAATCGGCCAAGCAGGTCATCCTGCAGCGGATCCAAGAGGCGGAACGCGAATCGCTCTACGAGATGTTCAAGAACCGCGAGAACGAACTCCTTTCCGCGCAAATCATGCGCGTGGAGGGCGAAAACCTGTACATTAACATCGAAAACCACACGGTTCCCCTTCCCCACAAAGACCAGATCCCCGGCGAGAAGTATTACAATGGCAAGCGCATCAAGGTGTACTTGGACAAGGTGGTCCA
>CAZURX010000075.1:0-6231 GCA_964623015.1 uncultured Candidatus Peribacteria bacterium | reverse complement strand
CACCTCAACGGGCGCGGTGGCCATTGGCGGCAATGCCAACACGGTGGCTATTGATTCCTCCAGTTGGGATGTAAGCGCCGCTGGCTTGGCCACAGGCCTGACAGGGATCACTTCCACCGGCAACATCAACTTTTCCAGTGCGACGAGCCTCCGCGTACCCCAAGCCGCCAGCAACCCGGGCACATGCAATGTGGGCCAACAGTATTACAACACCACAGCCAATGATCTGAGGGTTTGCACGGCCACAAACACATGGACCAACCTCGGTTCAACCACGGGCGCCAACTATGTCTGGGCCTATGACACCACCACGCAAACCGTGGCGACCGCCAATGTGTTCCAAGACATCACCTTCAGCACAAATGGATTGATCAACAGCTGGACGCACACGCCTGGCACGGCCAATTTCACCTGTGGTGCCTCAGGATTGTATTTGGTGAATATAAATGCCTCGATGACAGGCACCAACATCTCGACCACCGCTGAAATACGGGCATTATTCAATGGAGTCGAAGTGCCTGGCAGTCAAATGTCGAGGGATTTGACCGACGAATATAAAAACAACGGAATCAGCACCTCGTTTCTCGTCAACGCCACATCGGGCCAGATTCTGAAATTCCAAATAACCGCGGCAACGACCAACGTGTCGATCGCCCCAGGCGGAACCACCGCCACCACTCGCCCAAGCGTGACGACAACTATCGTAAGGCTCAACTAAGAGCTTAAAAACTTGGGGCCTCAAGTCTTCATCACCTACCGTGTGATTTTGATGTCCGGCGCGACTCCCATCCCTCCCGGCCCCTCGCCCTCGGGACCGCAAGCCACCACCATGATGGCGCCATTGGCGTCTCTGGACATCGCATAGCCGGTCAGCGCATTGGTGCCGCTCCTGGGATCCCGTGGGATATCGGCCAAATAATTCGATCCGATTCCAAACAGGTTCACGCAAGAGCCGTCCGTGTTATCCAACCCGCAAGTGATGGCGCAACTGCTTACGGAGGTGCCGATTTGGTAAAGGGTGCCAATAGCCAAATTTTCGATGTTCCCAAAATGGGTTCCCCCATGGTCCGCCTGATAGGTCTTTATCCCATCCAGAATAGTGGCGATGTCGGAGCTTCTGCGGGCATTTCGGGATTCGTGCAAACGGCGTGCCGGGTCGATGGCCACAAAGATCGCCGCCGCCAGGATCGCAATGATGGCGATCACGATGATCAGTTCGATGAGCGTGAAACCTTGGATATTTCTGATTTCTGATTTGTGATTTTTGATTGCCATTTAGGACAATTTAAGACGCAACCATTGTACGCTATCGCTACCTTGGTCGCAATAGTTGAAAAAATATTTGAAATTTCAGGTTTCTGACCCCTGAATCAAATGTCACATATAAAATTGGTGAATCTGAAATCTGAAATCAGAAATGCGAAATGACCTACCGTGTCGCCTTTATTTCGGGCGCCACCCCCATCCCACCCGGCCCCTCCCCTTCCGGCTCGCACGCGCCCACGGTGATGGCCCCATTGGAATCTTTGAGCAGGTAATACCAGGTACGCTGTGGCGTGCCGATCTTGGGATCCATTGGCACTTCGCTGAGGTAATTAGAACCCATATCCCTAAGGTCAACACAGGTGACGGCAGTATCCCCGATGGCCGTGCAGCTCGGCTCGCACACCAGCGCCGCTTGGCCAATGATGTGATAAACATCCTCTTGGAGGTTCACGATTTGGGAATAATGGTCGCCATCGTTGTCCACCTGATATTGTTTAAGGGCTTCAACAATGGTGGCTACATCCGATTGCCGTCGCGCGTTTCTCGCTTCATGCAGGCGTCGGGCCGGATCGATGGCCACAAAGATCGCCGCGGCCAAAATGGCGATGATCGCAATCACGATGATCAGCTCAATGAGGGTAAAAGCCTTTGGTGTTTGGTATTTAGTTTTCAAGTTTTGGGTTCAGTTTTCAAGTTTTGTATTTCTGCTCTATTTTTTCATTCCTGCGCAGGCAGGAATCTCCTGTTGTTAAATAAATTTTAGATTGTGTTTTTTTCATCAGTCAGCCCACTCGCTGATATGAAAAACAGGCGACTGTTCAATGGTGATCAAAAAGTTGTGTGTGATTCGATCAACGGTTCCTTTCACCCCAATTGTACCTCCTCCGCCTCCAATGGCCAAAAGACAATTCGTATCGCCCATGAAGAGAGAACCACCCGTATAGGCAGGGTCTCGGCTAAACCGCAACAAGCCTTCCTCGGCACACCCTTCGGTGGAAATCAGCGTCTTCTCGGATTGGGTGAGGATAAAAGCATTCTCGCGCGATGAAATACCCGCCAAAACCATGGAAACCGCCGCCATCACCAGCACCAACCCCATCACTAGGGTGGTTAATATTCCGATCGCCCCACGTTTTGAGGAATTAGGTTTTGTCATTTGGCATTTGGTGGTTATCAGGCCTTTGGGTTTCGAGTTTTGGATTTGGGTCATTTGATATTTTTCGGATTTCGAGGATTCGGATTTCGGATTTGAATTTCATGGATTCTCGGTTCTAAATCCAACTGTGGCGTCAAATTCCATGGTCGAATCATAAAGCGGATCGGAACCTGGATTGACGTTCGCCAAGGCCAATTGGATCCGAAGCGCGGTGGGCATTCCGCCTCCGCCCACATCCGAAACCTCAAAGCGAGTGACCGTCACATGATCCGAGGTCACATCCTCGGCGGGTTGGGTGGGCAAGGCCAGTCTTAACTTATTGATGCCCAAAGTAATTCCGCCAATATCGACCTGCTTCAGATAAGTATCAAACAAAACTGCGCCACCAGTGGTGTTCAGCGAGAGGGCGCCAAGATTCTGGTCCAACTGGGAACCAGGCGCATTCAACCCCCCGGCGTTACGGATTTGGGATTTTAGAAGCTCCAAAGCCTGAACCGCGTTTTCTTTCCCCTCTCGCCAAATATCAGACCGAATTCTTGACTGTTGCATTTGCCAAAAGAAACTCAAGGCAAACGTGATAAAGATGGAAAAAATGGCAACATAGATGACCATCTCAACGAGGGTAAAACCTCCTTTGCGCCCAAACGCAAATCCTCTTGTCTTCCCCTTTATCCCATTCGGCAAGCTCAGGGCAGGCAAGGGGAACCCCCAACTGCCTTTAGCCAAACCATGATGGATAGAGGATACCCCCTTGATAAAGGGGGATTGGGGGATTTGCGTTTTGTGATTTTGCAGTTTTGCGCTCCTTTATTTTTCAGTTTTTCAGTTTTATGGTTTTTCAGTTTCGTTGTTAGGGTGTGGGCTCAGGAGGCGCTGGTATCGGCCACACCGCCGGATTCCTGTAATTCGTCAGCAAACTTTCCGCCACAAGGGTTCGAAGGTCGGAATACGGCGGTTGCCAGGAAAGGGTGATGGTGACCCGCTTGGTGTCCGGGTCGGGCGTGCCTCCAACGACCACCAAGTCGCCTAAAGCGTCTCGCTGGGGGGTTGAAAAAGTAACCACCCGCGTAATCCCATTTTGCAGATCGGAGTTTCCACTCAAAACCCATTGCCCGCCTCCAAAACTAAGCCCATGGTCGCCATCCGAAAGATTGGCCCAGTCGCGATTGCGGATGGACCGGATGGCTTCCCAGGTTTCGGTGAGCATGGTGTTCGCCTTAAACGTTTGGCGATCCCCGAGGCTCGAAAGGTGGCTACCAATGATCGGTACGGCAACGCCAGAGGCAATCGTGGCAAAAATGGCAATGGCGAGGCTGAGTTCGACCAACGTGAATCCAAAATTAGGATTATTACGAGCCTTACGATGATTGTGATTATTACGAAACCAATTGCTGGCGCAATTGGGTCTTTTCATCGTAATAATCTTGATAATCCTCATTATCGTAATAATCTTAATTAGGAGGTAGGGGGAGTAAAGTCCGTGAGCCCCAACGGATTGATGGTCACGGTAAACGCCTGATCCTGATGGACAAGGCTGAAAAGGCCGTCGTTGGCCGTCATTCCGTTTCGTTTCGAAAAAACCACTTCGTTCCCGACGCCATTCAATAGCAAAGGGCCAAAGGTGACGCTGGAATTGAGCTCCGTGACTTGGTCGAAAGCGGAATCGCGCAGGGCATAGCCGGTTCCCTTGAACAGGATTGCGCGGTCGGGGTCTGAGGCGGAATCCAGATAAACTCCCCAACCGGAATCCCGATCCGAAGCCGTGGCGCGCGCATGGGCCTCGCGCAAGGTCTGCACAACCATCGAGCCGTCGGTGCCCAGCGCCTGATTGGTCATAAAATTCCCCAGCGCCACCGCCGCCGTTCCGAACAAAATGGACATAATGGCAAACGCAAGGGTCAGCTCAACAAATGTGAATCCGCTGTTATTGATTTTGCGCCATGTCATTGGTCATTGGTCATTGGTCATTGGTCATTGGTCATTGGTCATTGGTCATTGGTCACATGTCAATTGTCAGCGTAAGCTACCGGTTATTTTGTAAATCGGTGTAAGAATCGAAAGCGCCACGAACCCGACCAAACAACCCACAATGATGATGAGGATTGGCTCCAGGCTAACAGACAGGTTCTTCATCGCGTCGTCCACCTCGGCCTCGTAGTAATCGGCCACGTTTTCGCAAGCCTCCTCAAGGCCGGCTGTCGTCTCGCCCAGTTCGATCAGCTTCACAAACATCTCGTCGAAAAGGTGGGGATATTGGGCCAACGTTTTGCCAAACTTGTTGCCTCGTTTCACGGCGGTCTGCATGGCGACGATGGCGCCTTGGTAATGATGGTTCGTGATCACAAGACCCAAAATCTTGAGGCTGGAATCGATGGGGACGCCACTGCGGAGCAAAGTGGCCAACCCGTAGCCGAACCGCGACATGAGCATTCGCCGATTGAGGGAGCCGAAAAATGGAATGTGCAAAGTAATCCAATGGGAAACGGGCCTGAAAAACTTTTGCCGAAACAGGACAATAAGAAAAAAGACGGATCCAAGGATTCCAAAAAAGATCGGGGTGCCATGGTCCTTGAACGCCTTGGCAAACCAGAGCAGAATGCGGGTGGTGATGGGCAGATCCACGTTCAAGCTTGTGAAAAGGGGGAGCAAGGTCGGCAATACGAAAAAGGAGACAGCCAAGCCGAGAATTGTGATTGCGATCAGCACGAAAAGCGGATAGATCATGGCCCCGATGAGCTTTTGGCGAAACCGCTGTTCCCGCTCGATGATGGTGAGAAGCCGTTTCAGGTTGTCTAGCAAAGAGCCGGAGATTTCCCCTGTACGAATCAAATTGATCATAAGCGGGGAAAACCATTTGGGGTATTTGCCCAGCGCCTCGTGCAGGTACGACCCATGCTTCACATCCGCAATGATGCCAGGCAAAAGCTGTTTCAGTCGCCCATGCGCCTGGATCTGCGAAACCTCCAGGGCTTGCGCCACATCGTACCCCGCCCGCACGGCGGCATACAGCTGACGCACCAGAAGCATCTGGTCCTTGGCGCTGATCCCGCCGATGACGATCTCTTTGTTGTTCATTGTTTTCTTAAATCATCGTCTCAAATCCTAAATCCTAGGTGCTAGAATCTAAACAAAATCCAGAATGCAAAGTCCAAATTCCAGAACACAAACAGAAACTATTTTTTAATTAAAGATGAAGTGGTTTTGTTTAAAATGTTTGGCTCCTGTGTTTTGGACCCTAGGCCCTGTTTAGGATTTCATGCCTAGGATTTAGATTTTTGGATTTTGGTTACTGGTTGATAACCCTCAGCATCTCCTCCATCGTCGTGATCCCCTGCACGACTTTCTTGAGCCCATCCTCGAAAAGAAGTGTCATGCCATTGGCCACGGCCGCGGCTTGGATTTCGGATTCCGGACGGCTTTTTTGGATCAGGTCGCGAAGGTTGTCCTCCATCTTCATCGCCTCGGCGATGACGGTTCGGCCATGGTAGCCGGTGCCTCCGCATTGGGGGCATCCAGCGCCTTTGTAGAAGCGGGTCTTGTCCCCCTTTTTGCCGAAATACTTATCAAAAAGTTTGGTTTGTTCTCCGTTGAATCCACCTCCTTGCTTGATTTTCGCAAGCTCTTTGGCGCTAAAGGTTTGGCTGGTCACGCAGCCTTGGCAAATTTTCCGCACAAGGCGTTGGGTCACAATCAGGCCCACGGTGGTGACCACCAGATACGGATCCACACCCATCTGCAAAAGGCGAAGGGGCGCCAAGCTGGAATTGTTGGTGTGCAGGGTGGAAAAAACAAGATGACCCGTGAGCGCG
>CAZURX010000074.1:1373-6267 GCA_964623015.1 uncultured Candidatus Peribacteria bacterium | reverse complement strand
GCCAGCAAGCCCAAAATCAATTCGCCTACGCTGGAGCAATCCAGCTCGAAGCCCTCTTCACGGGCAATGCGCAGGATTTCAAGGTTGCTGTTGCATTTAACCGCATACTGGAGACTGCCTGTTGGGCCAAACACTTTTTTGAATCGGCGGAGTCGGTTGCGGATTTCGCTTTCCACCATCACATAAACAGGTGTGCCGTATTCCTTGATTATGGCGTCCACAGGCACCCCCTCAATGGTCATCATGCCATGTTTGTCTTGGCCCACAAAAGCCGCCCACCGGTCGCGCAAGTAGCGATTCGACATGGGTTTGCTGAGGGGTTTGAGGAAAGACTTGCGTTTAACCATTAACCATTAAGGAAATGTGACGAGTTTCATCATAGTTTCACTGAGCAGAATGTCAAGAAATTTTTTAAACACGGCTTGCCGAATTTATTTGATTCAAACCTTTGCCAATTTTGGTAAAAAAATGTCTTGCCAACAAAATTTCTATAAAGTATAGTAATCAATGTATTGCAGTTTTTCATGAAACACTATGATTTCAATCCTTAAGGAGTTTGGGCGCGGACAAGTGACCCTCCCAAAAAAATGGCGGGAGCGGTTCAATACCAAGGTCTATGTCGCCAAAGAGACTTCCCAAGGCCTTTTGATTGTCCCTTTTCAGGATGAGACCATCAAGGTGAACGAGGAAAAGCTCAAGACCGAATCCGAAAACAAATCCTTTTCCAACTTATTCAAACGCAAGTCGATCAAGGGGGGGTGATTTTGTTAGTAAACAAAAACAAAAATGGAAAACCCGGGGTCTCGCGCCTCGGGTTTTCTTTTTCCGTTGTTGAAAAATGGGACCTGCGGCGTTTCGCCCCGAATTTCGATCCTCTCGTGCCATTAGCACGCTTCGGCCGAAATTTGGGGCGCTCTTTGCATCTGTACAATTTTGAACGGCGGCAGGTTTGTGGGTGCCGAACCGCAAACGCCAAATGCGCAATGCGTTTGTGGTAGGGGCACGAGATCTCGTGCCCCTACAGGGTGCGCACAATGATGGTTGCGCACCCTGTTTGGCGCGAATCCATTGGATCCGATTCCATTTGACGATCCTTTTTTAGCACTCTATACTATTGAGTGCTAATTTGATTCTGCCCTT
Organism: uncultured Candidatus Peribacteria bacterium; assembly: GCA_964623015.1. Taxonomy (GTDB): domain Bacteria; phylum Patescibacteriota; class Gracilibacteria; order UM-FILTER-43-11; family UM-FILTER-43-11; genus FEN-1329. The sequence goes on along the minus strand of CAZURX010000074.1, from coordinate 5,127 downwards.
TCATTCTTGTAACCTATTATCAAATAAGCACAAAGATATGAATCTCAACAAATTCACCGTCAAATCCTCGGAGGCCCTGCAAGAGGCCCAGCAGATGGTCCAGGACTCGAACCAATCCCAGATCGAGGTTGGGCATCTGCTCTTGGCCCTGATTCGCCAGAAAGAGGGGATTGTGCGTTCCATTTTGGAAAAGCTGAATGTAGACCTGGGGTCCATGGAATCCGAATTGGTCGGCGAGCTGGGGCGGTTGCCCACGGTCACCAACGCGCGGATCGTGATCAGCAACGAGCTGAACAAAGTCCTGAACACCGCCGAGGCCGAGGCCAAGGGGCTTTCCGACGAATTCGTCTCCACCGAGCATTTGCTGTTGGCCACCACCAAGGTGACCAAGCTTTTGCCCATTGCCCACGCCGACGTGCTCAAAGCCATGCAGGAGCTGCGCGGGGCGCACCGCGTGACGGACCAAGACCCCGAGACCAAATACCAGGCACTCCAGAAATACACCATCGACTACACGGCCCTGGCTCGTTCGGGCAAACTGGATCCCGTGATCGGCCGGGACGACGAGATCCGCCGCACCATGCAGATTTTGGCTCGGCGAACCAAGAACAATCCCGTTTTAGTGGGGGAGCCCGGAACCGGCAAGACGGCCATCGCGGAAGGCCTAGCCCAGCGGATCGTCTCCGGCGATGTGCCGGAAACCCTGCGGGACCGCAAGCTGTTGGCGCTCGATTTGGGCGCCTTGGTGGCCGGCACCAAGTTTCGCGGGGAATTCGAGGATCGTCTGAAGGCCATCCTGAAAGAGATCGATTCCTCGAACGGCAAGGTGATCCTGTTTATCGATGAACTCCACACCATTGTGGGCGCGGGGGCTACGGAAGGCTCCATGGACGCCTCCAACCTGCTCAAGCCCGCCTTGGCCCGCGGACACTTGCACGCCATCGGCGCCACCACGCTCAAGGAATACCGCAAATACATCGAGAAGGACGCGGCCCTGGAGCGCCGGTTCCAGCCCGTGCTGGTGCTGGAGCCCTCCAAGGATGACACCATCGCCATTTTGCGGGGCATCAAGGAGAAATATGAACTGCACCATGGCGTCCGCATCACGGATTCCGCCATTTTGGCCGCGGTGGACCTTTCCACCCGCTACATCGGCGACCGTTTTTTGCCGGACAAGGCCATCGACCTGGTGGACGAGGCCACCTCGGGCCTCAAGATCGAGCTGGAAAGCAAACCGGTCGCCTTGGACCAGCTCCACCGCAAGCTCATGCAGCTTGAAATCGAGCGCGAGGCGCTGAAAAAGGAGACGGATTCCGAATCCAAGGACCGTTTGGCCAAGATCAACGGGGAAATCGGGAACCTGAAAGAGGAATCCAATGTCATCGAGCTTCGCTGGCAGGAGGAAAAGAAGGTGGTCGACGATTTGCGCTCGCATAAGGAAAAACTCGATCAGCTGAGGATCGAGGCGGAGCAAGCCGAACGCAAAGGCGACCTTCAGCGCGTGGCGGAAATCCGCTACGGACTGATGCCCGAGGTCGAAAAGCATCTCAAGGTCGCGGACGCCAGGCTCAAAGAAAAGCAGGACGGCATTTCGCTTCTCAAGCTTGAGGTGACCGAGGAGGACATCGCCACGGTCGTCTCCCGCTGGACGGGCATTCCCGTTTCCAAGATGCTGGAAACCGAGACGGACAAGCTCTCCAAAATGGAAAGCCTGCTTGAGGGCCGCGTGATCGGCCAGAAGGGCGCCATTGTGGCGGTCAGCAACGCCGTGCGCCGCGCGCGCGCCGGGATCGCCAATCCAAATCGTCCCATTGGATCCTTCATTTTCATGGGGCCGACGGGCGTGGGGAAGACGGAGCTCGCCAAGGCCTTGGCCGCTTTCATGTTCAACGACGAAAAGGCCATCATCCGAATCGACATGAGCGAATACATGGAGAAGCACGCGGTCGCCCGGCTGATCGGCGCCCCTCCGGGTTATGTGGGCTACGAGGAGGGCGGCCAGCTCACCGAGGCGGTTCGCCGAAAACCGTATTCCGTGGTTTTGTTCGACGAGATCGAAAAGGCCCACCCCGATGTTTTCAATGTCCTTTTGCAGATGTTGGACGATGGCCGGCTGACGGACAGCAAAGGTCGCACCGTCGATTTCAAGAACACGCTCATCATCATGACTTCGAATTTGGCCGGCGAGATCATCCAGCGCTATGCCGTGGACACCTCCTCGGAAGACATGATGATGGCCAAGCTGGAGAAGGACGACGCTAAAAAGAAAAAGGCGTACGAGGACGCGCGTCGTAAGATGGTGAACGAGGTGCACGAGGTCCTGCGACAAAGCTTCAAACCCGAATTCTTGAACCGCATCGATGAGGTCATCCTGTTCGAGAGCCTTTCGCTTGAGGAGATCAGCCAAATCGTGGACCTTCAGATCGTCGAGCTGGAAGAACGCCTGCGCGCGCACAAGCTCACCATCAAAGTCTCCAAAAAAGCCAAGGCGCTCCTGGCCAAGAACGGTTTCGACCCCCAGTACGGCGCCCGGCCGCTCAAACGGACCATCCAACAGTCCATCGAAAACCCGCTCGCCCTGCTCATCGTCGAGGGCAAGGTGAAAGACGGGCACGAGGTGAAAGTGGACGAGAAGGACGGGACGATTACGGTGAAATAACTTGATGCCTTAGCGAAAGGGGCAATTTCTTGGTGTATTTTAATTGTATGGCATATTTTGCTGCCTTTTATTAAACTATGAGTGTTTAACCAACAAAAAAATGCCTACAGAAAGCCAAATCAAATGTGCTACCTCGTGCTTGCGGTCGTATGTTAGACGTTATTTGAAAGATCAATATGCAGAGTTAGATGAGGCCGCTACTCGATTGATGATTAATAATTTTTTGACAGAGGTGTTGGGCTATACCGAACTTGAGGACATTAAAACCGAATATAATATCAATGGTGACTATGCTGACTATATTATCCAATTAAAACGGAAGAATTATTTTGTTATTGAGGTCAAAGCAATTAATTTAGACTTGAATGAAAGGCATCTTAGGCAAAGTATCAGATATGCGACCAATGAGGGAATCGATTGGATTATTTTGACCAATGGCAGACAATTTGATCTATATCGAGTGATTTTTGAAAAACCAATTTCTACTCACAGGGTTTTTTCTTGTGATCTTACCAATCAGGATCGGTTTCAAAGGAATGCCAATTTATTGGCTCTTTTGACCAAAAAAAGTGTTTTAAGAGGTGAATTGGAAGATTATTGGAAACGTTCTCAGGCATTGGATCCCAACAATCTCAGCAATAGTTTTTATTCAGAAGAGGTGATTCGTTTTTTGAAAAGAATACTAAGAAGAAAAGCCGGTCTGACTTTTTGCGAGGAGGATATTTTAGATTCCGTCCACACAATAATTACAAATAAAATTGAATCCGTTAAGCCAAGGCATGCCCTAAAGAGAATCTGAGGTGTAATACTTTTATCTTGGTTATTATTGTGAATTAAATTTATAGTTTTTATTTAAGCTTTATACTTAATATATTTTGTAATAAGTCTTTTTATTCTCCTTGAGCGAAAGACACAATCAAAGACGGCCATGAGGTAAAAGTCGACGAGAAGGTCGGGACGATTACGGTGAAATAGCGCTTGAGGTTTCCATTTAAAACGGTTAAACTTCACGGCGCGTCATGGCGAAGCGAACGTAGCGAACGTACCCTTCGACTAAGCTCAGGGTACAAAAATAGATTAAAACATGGCGAACGT
>CAZURX010000074.1:1021-1363 GCA_964623015.1 uncultured Candidatus Peribacteria bacterium | reverse complement strand
GGACCAAGGAAAAAAAATTTGTCCAATTGATGCGAATGCGTTAATTTTGCAATCCCAAATTAACACGGTGGTCGTAGCTCAGTTGGTTAGAGCGCCAGATTGTGGCTCTGGAGGTCGTGGGTTCGAGACCCATCGTTCGCCCCATTTGATCATCGACCAGAGGGCAAAAGCTTGAAATTTTGCCCTTTTTTTGGTATAATACAAAGATTAAGATGATAGAGACGGATAGGAACCTTAAAGTTATTACGATGAAGAATAAAATAGCCTGAATCGTAATTATCCTAATCTGCCTGTCGGCAGGCAGACCGTCATCGTCATCATAATAATCATAAAAAAATGGGA
>CAZURX010000074.1:0-1011 GCA_964623015.1 uncultured Candidatus Peribacteria bacterium | reverse complement strand
CCTGAGCGTGGTAAGTGCCGTGGAAGGCAAGCTGAACGCCATCATTCAGCTTAGCCCCTATATTCTAGGTGCGTTGGCTGTATTCCTTTTTGGCTGGATTTTGGCCGAGATCGCAGCCCGCATGGTATTGGGCTTGGGACGTAAAATCAAGCTCGAGCATCTTTCCGAGCGTTTTGGCATCAAACATTTTCTTGAGCAACGGAAGGTAAAGACGACCGCCACCGCCCTGATCGCCAACGGCATCAAGGCTTACCTGATTTTCCTGTTTTTTATCGAGGCGACCAAGATCGCCCGGTTTACCCAGGTCGCCGAGTTCCTTTCGACCATCTATTCCTACATCCCGTCCATCATCATCGCTTTGTTCATCATGATTGTCGGGCTCCAGATCGGACACACGATTCAACTTCTTATCAGTACCTCTCTCAGTTTTGCGAAGGCCCGCACCGCGGATGTTTTGGGACTGGCTTCCAAATACACAGTCGTTGCCTTTGCCGCCCTTGCCGCATTGGCCCAGCTTCAGATCGCCGAAATCCTGATCCAGATTCTTTTTATCGGCTTTGTGGGCATGCTGATGATCGCGGGAGGCCTGGCGATCGGGCTTGGGGGGAAAGACGTGGTCCGCGAAATGTTGGAAGACCTGAAGGGCGAAATAAAGCCCCATGAAAAGAAATAGCGGTTTTGATCTCTGCCCCCTCTCAGTGCTATAGTGAAGCGGTGTCAGGTTTTTAATCCTGATTCCCCATTCCCTAAAGCACCCTTTCCATGTACGACCCCTCCAAGATCGAGCCCAAATGGCAAAAATATTGGGCCAAGCATAGGACATTCAAATCCGCCATCGACAAAAAGAAGCCCAAATACTATGTGCTGGACATGTTTCCGTATCCCAGCGGCGCGGGCTTGCATGTGGGGCATCCCGAGGGCTACACGGCCACGGACATCATTTGCCGCCATAAACGAATGAAGGGAATCAACGTCCTTCATCCCATGGGGTGGGACGCCTTTGGCCTGCCC
>CAZURX010000073.1:0-6333 GCA_964623015.1 uncultured Candidatus Peribacteria bacterium | reverse complement strand
ACCTTCTTCATGGCCTTGCATTCCAGGGCGAAGGCATCGCGGTACAAAGGATCGTAGTAGCGGCTCGCCCCGCGCCAGCCGATCATGGGGTTTTCCTCCTTGGGCTCGTAGGCCGTGCCGCCGATCAGGTTCGCGTATTCGTTGGTCTTGAAATCGCTCAGGCGGATGATGACATCCTTGGGGTAGAACGCCGCGGCCAGCGTGGCCACGCCCTGGGCGAGTTTATCCACGAAGAAGTCGGCCTTGTCCTCGTAGCCATAGGTCAATTCGTCGATGGTCGAAATCAGACCGTGGTCCGTCAGCTTGTGGTAGTTGAGCAGAGCCATCGGATGGATCTTGATGTAGTTATTGATGATGAACTCCATGCGGGCGAGGCCCACGCCGTCGTTTGGGATGAACGAGGATTCGAACGCGATGTCGGGGTTGCCGATGTTCATCATGATCTTGGTCTTGGGCATCTTGAGGTTGCGAACGTCTGTTTTGTGGATGGTGTACTTGAGTTCGCCCTTGTAGATGTTGCCGGCCTCTCCTTCGCAGGCCACGGTGATCTTGTCGCCGGTCTTGATCTTTTTGGTGGCGTTCTTGGTGCCCACGACGCAGGGTATGCCCAGCTCACGAGAAATGATGGCCGCGTGGCAGGTTCGTCCGCCGCGGTCCGTCACAATGCCCGAGGCGATCTTCATGATTGGCACCCAGTCGGGATCCGTCATTTCCGTGATCAGGATTTCGCCCTTTTTGAATTGCTTGATCTCGTGCGCGCTCTTGATCACATGGGCCTTGCCTGAGACCATCTTGGCCCCCACAGGGGCTCCGGCGCAGATGACGGAGCTACGTTCCTGAAGGCGGTATTCCTCAAGCACCATCACGTCGCGTCGGCTTTGAACGGTCTCAGGTCGAGCCTGAACAATGAATAATTCACCTGTTCGGCCGTCCTTCGCCCATTCCATATCCATGGGTTTGAAGTGTCCGGCCTCGGCGCTGTAATGATCCTCGATGATCGCGGCCCATTTGGCCAGCTGCAACACCTCGTCGTCGTTGATGCAGAACTTCTGCTGCTCCGCGGGATTCACGGGGATATTTTTCACCACAGCCTTGGTGCCGCCCTCGCCGTAGATCATCTTGATCAGCTTGGAGCCGACCACCTTGCGGAGGATGGGCTTGAACCCTTGTTTCAAGGTTGGTTTGTGGACATAGAACTCGTCGGGGTTCACCGCGCCTTGGACCACATTTTCGCCCAAGCCGTAAGCCGCGTTGATCAAAACCGCGTCCTTGAATCCGGTTTCGGTGTCGATCGAGAACATGACGCCCGAGGACGCCTTGTCGGAACGGACCATTCTCTGGATGCCTATGGAAAGGCCGATCTTGAAATGATCATACTTTTTTTCCTCGCGATAGGCGACCGCGCGATCCGTGAACAAAGAGGCGAAGCAGCGCTTGCAGGCTTCCAAAACGGAATAGTCGCCACGGATGTTCAAAAACGTTTCCTGCTGTCCCGCGAACGAAGCATCAGGCAAATCTTCGGCCGTGGCGGAGGAGCGTACGGCCACGTCGCAGTTGTCGCCATACATCTTCTCCATTTTGTGGTAGGCGTCCAAAATGGCCTTCTCCAGATCCTTGGGGAATTCGGTCTTCAATATAATGGTGCGAACCGCATGCGCTCGGGTCTGAAGGTCTTGGATATTCTTCACATTCAACCCTTTCAGGGCTTTTTTGATGTTGTCCTTCACCTTGTTGCTCTCAAGCAAGTGGTGATAGGCGAAAGCCGTGACCGCAAACCCGTTGGGAACGCGAACGCCCTTGGGGGTGAGCTTTTGGTACATCTCGCCCAGCGAGGCGTTCTTGCCGCCAACAAGGGGCACATCCGTGATTCGGAGTTCCTTGAACCAGAGCACGAGCGCTTTCTTGCGGTCGGTCTTCTTGAATAGCTTTTTAAGCATATTTTTGAATTGTTATTTTTTATTTGCGAAAATAGTTTAACACACCGAAAAATCGAGGGCAATATAATTTAAAGAATGTCCAATTCTACGATTATATTCATCCCCATATGCGAACAAGCGTTTGTCCGTTTACGCTGACGAATTGGCATTACGGCACAAATTGGATTGACCCAAAAATTAATACATGATAATATGATAACGTAATACGATAATTTAATACATTATGACCACGATCTCCGTCCCTCTCACCGAGGAGCTTCTCAAGGGCATCAATGGCCTCATCAAAGAGGGAAAAGTATCTAACAAGGCTGAGGCAATCCGTCAGGCCATCAAGAAATATCTTGAGGACGAGGCAGTCCATGCCATTCTGGAAGCCTCTAAGGAGCCTGATCTGGAAGGCGATTTGGATATTTTGGCCAAAAAACTCTCATGACTATCAAATACAAACCTGCCTTCGTTCGGCAATATGGCAAACTCCCCGAGCCGCTTCAAGAAGAAGTCAAAGAGAGGATCGCCCTTTTCAAAAAAAATCCCAATCATCCCTACCTGAAAACTCACAAGCTCAAGGGCCGGCTCAGTGGTTATTCAAGCTTTTCTGTCAATTACGCTTATCGGATTGTTTTCGAATACGTAACCAAAGCCAGCGTGACGCTCTTGGCGGTAGGGGATCATGATGTTTATCGATAATTGGGCGACCAGCCGACCTAGGATGAGCCACTCTGTTTGCGATGCTTTTGGTATACCGAAAAAACAAGGGCAATCTTTTTAAATAATGTCCAATTTCAAATGACCAATTTCCAAATAATTTGAAAATTCGTATGACCAATTTCGAATCGCGCCGTTGACCCAGAGTCTAAAAGATACTACGATAGCCCTCCAACATTTTTTTTGATTTGAAACGACCTGATCAAGTGTATCTAGATTGAATTTATGAAAGTATACAGGGTAAAATGTGAAAAACTTTCGGGTACGGATTACCGTGAGGTTTACCACAAGGCCTATAGCCTCTACAAACCACTCAAGGCCAGAACCAAGCGGCGACCCCATATCCGTTCCGCCTATTTCATGAAAGATAAAATATTCCTAGGCCTGTTTTGGCAGCACATTGATGACAAAACCAATTTTAGGGATAAAATCCGCCGACTCAAATTCTTTCCTTGTGCCCTTGAGCTTATCCGAAACTCCAAATTCGAACCCACCTCAAAACAGAATCCGAACAATCCCTCTGAAATCCTGCACCGGCTTGGCGGACTGACCAAAGATAGCGAGCTTTTTTTCGTACAAATCAAAGAGGACAAAAAGTCAGGGCAAAAATGGTTCCTGTCCGTTTTTCCTGAAGAAACATGAAAAAAGGCCTCCCGCTAGCTTGTGGTATATAAACCACGGCCGAAAGCCTTTCAACAGTTCAATTTTAGTCCATTTTGGGTAGAAAAGTCAATTTATTTCATAACAAATGAAAAACTACGGCAAAAAATGAGGGCAATATTATTTCTGCGGTATCTAGCCACTAGCAATTATAGTTTTCGATTTAACTCTTTCTTCAATAATTTTTCGAGCAAACTCCCCTCGCTGTCATTATTATTTATTTTTACCATTTCCTTCCTCGGCAACTTATAATAATCGCCATACGGTCCGACGCCTTGTTCGAGATTCATTTCTTCTAACCTATCATTTGAAATCCAATACCAGGCATTGTATTCAGGATCTTCACCGATCGCATACCATACTTCCAAATTGAAATATCTTTGAAGATTTTTGAATTTGTTAGCCTCTTCAATATTCATGCAGTATTTCCCTGATTCCATTTGAAAAGGTTTTGTTTTCACATCAACCAAAATAAACCCTATATGAGGAATCAAAACCATGTAATCGGGTCTTTTAACTCCCTTTAATAGATTCAATTTCCACTCCTTTGATTGATCAAAGTGGAGATAATGAATATCGTTTGCCTTAAGCCATTCCTCAAATTTTTTTTCCCCAATTGCACCTCTTTTGTCGTATTCTTTTTTCATTTTTTTATTAATTTTTACTTCGAATACGTCACCCAGTTGTTCGCCTGGATCATCTTCAGCCTATAGATGGTCTCGGCCACGCCGGCGCGGGTCATGCCGTTCTGGGGATTGAGGTTCGTGGCAGTCTGGAGCAGGTTCAGCTTGTTGGCCAAATAGGCGTAGGGCGCGAACCAGTCATCCAGCGAAACATCCTTGTAGGGCTTGGAAATGGTTCCCGAGGGTTCCATGTTCGCGGACTTGAGCAAGAGCTTCAGGTATTCGGCGCGGTTCACGGTGTTGGCGGGCTTGAAAGTCCCGTCCGGGTAACCCTTCACGATTCCAAGGTCAAGCGCCAGCGCCAGAGTGGAGGCGTACCAGGCGGACGAATCTACATCCTTGAAGCTGGGTTTGGTGTTCGACGCGGAGTTCGAATTGAAAGCGATCATCAGCATTTTGAGGGCCTCGGCGCGGTTCACGGTCTCGTTGGGCCTGAAGGTGCCGTCCTTGTAGCCGCTACTGATGCCGTTGTCCTTGAGGTATTTGATGGCCTCGTAGTTGGCGTGGCTGGGCTTGATGTCCGTGAAAACCATGTTGTTCTCGGGCCGCAGGGGCTCGCTGACTCCCACCAGAGCGCCTTGCTGTGCGCGAAGGACGATGTTCGAGGCGCCTTTCGGAATCACCTTGAGGGTGACACTGCCGCCCCTGAAGTCGTCTTTGCGGACAAAGTTGGGCTGGATCTCGGCTTCGCCTTGGGTCGTCTTGATCTCCACGAATCCGCTAAAATTGACGGCCGCGGCTAAATTGCTATCGGAATCCAAGGCAATAAGTTTCACGGTCTCCACGATATTGCTTTGGAAAGTGCCGTCGTGCTCGATCTTGAAGCTTGCCACGGGTTTCACGGCGTCCACAAATTGGACCTGGAAGGCGCTCTTGCCGATCATGACGTTCGCGGTCCCGGCCGTATCGCTTTTCACATATAGCTTCAGGGTTCCGCTCACGAAGTCGGATTTGGTGAACTGCTTCTTGAGCAGGGTGCCCACCCCTTCGATCGAGGCGCGGATCGTGTCGTCGTCGTTAAGTTTTTGGACCTGGTTTTTGGCATCGGTCACGACCAGGGGAACAGAGTTGCCGATCAGGCCGACACCCTCTCCAGAAATGGAGTATTCGAATAGGCCGGAGGCGTTGCCCACGGGCAAGGGATTGGAAATCACTTCGACAACCGGCTCTGGGGTCGGTTCGGGGGTGGCGACCGCGACCACGGGGGGTGTCGTTGTCGACCCGCTCGTGGAGGAGGTGGATCCGCTGGGCGGAACCGAGGTGTCGACTGCGGAGGCCACGCTGAAAGCGCCCAGGTTTTGGGTCACGAACTTCAAGGGGTTCACGGTTTTGGCTTGGGCGTCGGCCTTCCCCAGGCCCGCGTTCACGGACTCAAAGAAGCTGAGGCCGGCGGCCGAAGATTGCGCCGAGGTGAAAGGCCAATAGGGGTGCCAGGGGGCTAAGTCGTTGTCGATCTGGAAATGGAGGTGCGGAGTCGTGGAGGTGCCGGTGTTGCCGCTCTTGGCGATCACCTGACCCTTGATGACATTTTCGCCTTCGCTCACGAGCACGTCGCTCAAATGGACATAGTTTGAGTAAAGGGTGGTTTTCTGGCCAGGGTTGGCGGGGTCGGGGACTCCCACGTGCATGATCACGATATGGTGTCCGAATCCGGAGTTCTGCGTGGAGGCTTTGATCACCTTTCCGTTTGAAATCGCATGGACGGGCGTGCCGATGGGCATCTTGATGTCCACGGCCAAATGGCTGCCCTGGTTTTCCAAATGATCGAATTGGTAATCGCCCATGTACACCACCGGATAGGTGATCTTGGTGTTGCGGATCAAAGTCTGCGACTCTTCGCCCCAAACGAGCTTGTCGTCCGGAAATTGCATCTTGGAAAGGTCGTACGCGGGCAGGTCGATGAGCAGGTTGGCCGGAATCTGGTCATACGTGAGTGTCATGTCGGGCTGGCCGTCCATCCAATGGGTCCAATCCGGAACCTTGGAGACGGGCATCACGGTGCCGTTGAAGGGCTGGGGCGCCTCCAAAATGCTGGCCTTGAACCAAATACCCGTTTTCTCGCCCGTGTACACAAGAACCATCAGGACGATGGTGACGAGCGCCCAGGTGGCGACTCGGATTCCCTGCAGGGCCCGTGGCGAAAAAGTCGTGAGCACCCAAAGCTTGAGGCTGAACTTCCGCGCGGGGTGCTTTCGGTGTTTCCGAATACGCTGGACGGTGAATCTCATTGTTTTGTGTTTCATTTGTGTTTCCTTCTTCATAAAAAAAATCCTATTATTATATCAAAAAATGATTGTTTTCTCAATACTCTCAGCAATTTGCTTCGCCATAACCACAGCTTCATCGTC
>CAZURX010000072.1:0-6365 GCA_964623015.1 uncultured Candidatus Peribacteria bacterium | reverse complement strand
GGGTCTCGTGGGCCCCACGATTGAGATGCGAGTGGCGCGGTCCGAAGTGGAAGGAGGCCGAGCTTTCGAGGCCGACTAGAGCGAAGGGCTCTTTTTTGGAAACCCCCTTTAGGGTTTACTAAAAAGAGAGCGACACCCTACTGAGGGAAGGCGCGAAGCCGAGCGAAATGGCGCAAGGCGAGACCTTAAACTGGAAAAGGCGGAAAAACCGACCTGTCCTGAGCGTAGTCGAAGGAAGCGGTTTTTACGCTATATTTGGCAGGGCCACGGGGAATCGAACCCCGGTTGATGGACTGAAAACCCACTGTCCTAACCACTAGACGATGGCCCCACAAACATTTTCACATTTCACATTTGACATTTTACATTCAAAAACAAATTGTAAAATGAAAAATTTTTAAATAGAAAAATGAATCGCTTGCATGGTATGCAGGGAAATTATAGTGGCGAACCCCAAAAAGTCAAAAGAACTCTTCGCCGACGGCAAAACCAGCTAGCGACCGTTTCTCTTTTTAGCCTGGTTTTCCGAAAAAGCGCGCCACTCGTCTTTTGTCGTCCAAGTCTTGTCGCCAGGATCCGGCTCGTCGTCCTTTTCCTCCAGGATCAATACCTGATTTCGCTCATAAAGTTCGTACCGGAAAGAATTTCCACCCAAGACTTTGTTGATCTGATTCTTCACGCGCTCAAAAAACCCATACGGGATCCTGATTTTCCTTTCCAAAAACCCCAAATTCATTTGGCCATGCTTTTTTAGCGACCTTTTGACGGTCTCGCGCACCGCTGTGGAAACCTCGGCGGCCTTGGGGTCGCTTTCGGGAAGCCGGTTTTCAAACAAAGTCGGCCGTGGTGGCAGGCAGGATTCCTTTGGCATGAAAAAATTTTTTTATCAATTTATATAAATATTATATACTATAATTTAATTATGTCAATATTTATCGCTCTGTCCATGTTATACTTTCAAAAGCATAAAATCAAAATATGATTAAACGCGCCCTGATTTCGGTTTCGGACAAAAACGGAATTGTCGCTTTTGCAAAGCGCCTCTATGACAAGGGCATCGAGATCCTCTCCACGGGCGGCACCGCCAAATTGCTCCGCGCAAACGATATCGATGTGGTCGATGTTGAGCAATTCACCGAATCCCCGGAAATGATGGATGGGCGCGTCAAAACCCTGCACCCCAAAATCCATGGGGCCCTGCTGGCCCGAAGAAACAATGGAAACCACTTGAAGGAGGCGAAAAAAAATGCCATCCCCCTCATCGACCTATTAGTGGTAAACCTATATCCATTTGAGGAAACGGTTCAGAACGAGGGGGTGACCTTAGATGAGGCCCTTGAGCAGATCGACATCGGGGGACCCAGCATGCTTCGAAGCGCGGCCAAAAACTTCCGCTCGGTCACCGTGGTGGTGAACCCCAGGGATTACCAAACGGTAGCGGCCGAAATTGAAAAAAATGGCGATACCACCGAGGAAACACGACGGATGCTGGCCGAGAAGGTTTTTGAGACCACCGCCCGTTATGACAGCTTGATCGCCAATTTCCTGACAGGCGGAAAGGTCAAAACCATCATGGCTCGAAAGATCGACGATTTGCGCTATGGGGAAAATCCCCACCAAAAGGCCAGTTTTTACCGCGACCTGAATCATAACCGCCGGCTCGCCTGCATACCCAATGCGGAAATCCTCCAAGGCAAGGAACTTTCATACAATAACATTATGGATGCGGATGCGGCCCTGGCCCTGGCGCGCGAATTTGCCGAACCTTGCGTGGTTTTCGTGAAGCACGGGAACCCCTGCGGGGTCGCCGTCAGCGAAGATATTGCCGATGCCTTCATCAATGCCTACGAAAGCGATTCAAAATCGGCATTCGGCGGGATCATTGCTTTCAACCGGCCCTGCGCCGCGGACTTGGCCGAAGCCATCGTTTCGAAATTCTTTGAAGTTGTGTTGGCTTCGGATTATGACATGAAAGCCCTGAAGGTTTTTTCAAAAAAACCAAATCTCCGCGTGCTCAGGCTAGGCGAAATCAAACCCGAACAGTCGGGCGAAACCATCCGCAAAATCAGCGGAGGCCTCCTGACCCAAGATTTGGACACCAAGCAAATCCTGAGGTCGGATCTTAAAATTGTGACCAAAAAAGAGCCAACCCCCAAGCAGATGGCCGACCTCCTTTTCGCCTGGCCTGTGGTCAAGCACGTCAAGTCCAACGCAATCGTTTTGGCCAAAAACAAGATGACTGTAGGGATCGGAGCCGGTCAAATGAGCCGAGTGGATTCCGTCGAGATCGCCATCCGCAAGGCATTGGGTCGACAAAAAGGGGCTGTTTTGGCCTCGGACGCCTTCTTCCCCTTCCCCGACAGCATCGAGGCGGCGGCCAAAGCCGGAATCACCGCCGTCATTCAGCCTGGGGGATCGATCAAGGATCAAGAAGTGATCGCGGCCGCGGATGAGCTGGGCATCGCCATGGCTTTCACGGGCTTCAGGGCGTTTAGGCACTAGTTCGATTGTGACGCAACCCTTCCCCGCCTAGGGGAGGCGGGGCGCAGGGGCGGTACGTTGAATGGCACAAATGTGTAATCACCACCTTATTCAACGTACCCCTTCCCCTGCGGAGACTCCCCCTAACCTAGGGGGAGATTTGATCGAAAATAGGATATAATAGAACCATGACACTCCTCCGAACCGTCAAAAAGGCGCTAAACAAAATTCCCGCTTCCACCAGGCTGGTGGTTGGCGTGTCGGGCGGGGCGGATAGCGTGGCCTTGGCCTTTTTGCTCAAAAAACTGGGGCGCAAAATCGTTATCGCCCACTTGAACCATGGCCTTAGGGGAAAAGAAAGCGACGCGGACGAGGCGCTGGTGAAACGATTGGCCGAGCAATGGAAAGTGCCTTGCGTGACCCAAAAAATCGATCCCGAAACCATCGGCCCCGGCAACCGTGAAAACCAGCTTCGCCAAATCCGCTACGGATTTTTGGAAAACGTGCGCCAGCGACACAAGGCCGCGTTTATCGCCGTGGCCCACCATCGGGACGACCAGATTGAGACGATTTTGATGCACATGGCGCGGGGCGCGGGGCTACGGGGCATTCGTGGAATGAGCCTTGTCCAGAACCACATCCTGCGCCCCTTGCTTGGCGTCCCCAAGCACGATCTGGCCGACTTGCTCCGCAAAGAGCGAATCCCCTTTCGCACCGATGTCACCAATTTCGACCTGAACCTTAAACGCAATTATTTCCGTCATGTCCTGATCCCCGAGCTGAAAGCCGAATGGCCTCAGCTAGAGACCGACCTTTTGGCTTTGGCGGAACTTGCGAAAAAGGAGACCGAAAAGAGAGAAAGGGAGGCGAAACAATGGATCAAAAAACAGGTGACGGACCACACTTTCTCCCGACAGGCTTTCCTGAAACTTGGCGACCATGCCCAATCCGAAGTGCTTTTCACCCTCGCGGGACGAGAAGACCTTTACCGCAAAGCCGTTGAGGAACTGAAATCCCTGATCCACAAAGGGGCCACAGGAAAACAAAAAAAATTTGGCCCGTGGATTTTCCGGGTCGAATACGACGAGGTTCTGCTCCATCCCAAAAAACCGCCCGAATTCCTGCCGGACAAACCCCAACCGATTCTTGGAAAAATCCAGTGGGGCGAATGGACGCTATCCAGCCGTGGCGCCAAAGGGCTGTATGCCCGTCCATGGAAACCGGGAGACCGATTCAGCCCCTCGGGCATGCATGGGACCAAAAAAATCCAGGATTTGTTTGTGGACCTCAAGATCCCCAAGTCCGAACGTCATCGGATCCCGATCATCACCGACCGGGAAAAGCGGATTCTCGCGGTGGGGAACCTGAGGGTGGCGAGGAATGCGGGATTTCTGAAGAAATACTTGAGGATTGAAAGAAAATAAATTTACGAATTTTGCAATTTACGAATTTACAAATTAATTTCCAAATTCCAATGCCCAATTTTCAAAAGGTCATTGAAAATTAGAAAATTGAAAATTAAAAATTTATTCGTAAATTGCAAAATTCTTTAATTCGTTAATTTATGCCTAATAGAACCTTTATGATCAAAAAACTATCACTCGGAATTGTATTGGCCGTTCTGTTGACTGGCACCGCGAAGGCGAATGTGTCGGTCCGCGTGAGCCTCGAGGACGTGATTGGCCGACGGAATCTGGTGGTCACAGATCCACAGACAGAGGAAAGGGTCTTTCTGCATGTGAGGCCGGGCTGCGGAGAGATGGCCAAGGGGCAATCCGTGAACCTGATCATCGAGGGTAGCCTGAATGGCAATTCGGACAGCCTAAAAACCACCCCGAACCAGCAATGCCTCATCGACCAGGTGGAACCCTTCACCCAAAAACTCTACGTCCGCCAATTCACCTTGGGCAACACCGAGATATTGGCGACCGACGAGGCGGGACAGGATTATCTGATTGGGTACAACGAACTCTGCCAGGCCATGCCGCAGTTCCGCGACAGCTGGATCTTTGTTTTGCAAGGTGGGTCGACCCTGGACAAAGGCGACAAACTTTATTTGCCTGACCGGGCGGGTGCGTGCTCCATTGACCGGCTGGAAAAAATCACCAACTCAAGGTCCAACACCACCCCCGATGCCTCAGATCGCCAGCTGCCCAGCGGCGTGACGGGCCTTAAGGCGATTTTGGGCAATGGGAAAATCACCCTCACCTGGAAGGCGGCCCAAGACGACCATGGCATCTCGCACTATCTGGTGAGCCACAGCCCTTATTCCATCGACCCGAAAAAAATCGCGACCGTGGATATGCCCAATCTGACCGTGACGAACTTGACCCAATTGAAGATCACAGGGCTTGAAAACGGCCAGCGCTATTACTTTTATGTCGCTGCCGTGGACACCAACGGCAACAGGAGTTCCGATTGGGCCTCAGCCCTTGCCACCCCATCCGATTTTATGACGGGAGAAACCCAAAGCCCCGACCTTAACCTCAAAGTTTATCTGGAAACCCCAATTTCCTTCCTTTTGCGCTGGGATCGCATTCCCGGAACCACCCGAACCACGATCGCTTTCGACGTGGACGGCCAACGGATCTTTTCCAACACCGACTATCGCGCCAAGATCCTGCAAATCAAAAAAAGCGCGGACCGCAAAGGAAAAACGCTGACCCTGACGGTTCGCACCAGCGGGCTTAATGGGCCGATCAAGGAGGAAAAGATTGAATTCAAATTCTGAACTAGAAACTTGAAACTTGAAATTCGAAACTTAAAACTCAGAATTCAGAACTCGAAATAACTCCAAATCACCATTGGCAATTTTTTGAGCTACAAGTTTCGAGTTTCAAATTTCCAATTTCCTTTTTTTATTGGATCACCCAATACCAACTGCCCCATTCGGTGAGCAAAAAGGTCTCTTTGCCGTCTGAGCAGGCCCTGCCTTTCAGATACCCTTTCGGGTTCGCGGGGTCGGGTTCGCCTTGGCCATAGGCCAAACCAGGATCCGTTTCGACCAGCACAAAATTGGTGAGCGCCACCTTCGATTCGCTGTAGTCCGCCGGAACACAAAGGCCCTGGGCGTTCATTTCCCGGAACTGGCCGAGCAAGCGGTCCTTTTCTCGATTTTCCAAGGTATTGCTTACGACTTGGACGGTGGGATTGATGAACTTGGCATTCACGTAGCGGACATAATCCCCATAGCTTTTTTCCGCGACGTACAAAATGACGATGTAAAGTGCGATCGAAACCAGAAAAAAAACCATGCGGTAGATATTGCGCTCGATCTCCGTCCGGGCCGACTTGCGGATGGTGATTGAATAAAAGAGCGCCATCACCAAAGCCAAAACCAAGGCGAAAAGCCTCATTTCGCCGCCACCTCGCACCAAAACATCGACCATGGGGGTGAAGAGAACCACAACTGCGACAACCGATGCGATGGCAAAGGCCAACACCGCGCGGATCACTCCCCCATGGTGGACACGGGAGCGAATCACCACATCAATCATGAATTCCCAGTACTTTCGGCCCAAGCTGTTCAAAAAAAACACCAGCAACAACTCCAAAAACGAAAAAACCACGGAAAAAACAATGAAAAACAGCAAGGGCGGGACGATTTCGTTTTTGAAGACCTGTTCCATGATTTTTTGTTAATCTGTCGACAATCTAATGGATTGAGAGACGAAAGACAAGCGGGGGAACCATTTTACATTTAAAAATTTTACATTTTACAATTATATGTTTTCCGCGACATATTTATATTCCAGTATGATATGGCCTTATTCCATTCAAATTTCAAATTTCGATTTAAATGTTAAATGAAAAATGCAAAATGATAAATTCTCCGGTGGGTTTGCATTTCAGAGTCAATGTGGTTAAATGGAATCAGCTAATTG
>CAZURX010000071.1:0-6426 GCA_964623015.1 uncultured Candidatus Peribacteria bacterium | reverse complement strand
TCCGCGCAGCCCCGGCGGGTTTTCTCGGGGGTCTTTTGACCGCGCAAAAGACCCCCGCCGGTCGCGGCGAGCGACATTCGGGCGCAGGGAAAAAATCATTCCCCGCAGCCTCCTGCGGGGGAAACAGCCCCAAAAGGTGGCCAAACAACTAATAACCTCGTACAAGGTTTGTTGTACCGTTTTCCCACTTCCTTTTGCCCATCGCCACCCACCCCATATTTGCCAAAAGCTATTTGCTATGGCACCCGATATTTTGGCTTATTTATAACAAAAAATATAAATCATATTTTTAAGATTAGTCAAAACAAGAAAGCCAATAATCTCTTTCTCTCGAAAACCTTTTGCGACCAGTTGACTAACCCTTTTTCAAAAATCGATGGTTGGTTTGGTTTCGCTTCCGTGCGGAATTTGGTCCTTTTTTTGGTTGTAACAAATTGTTACTTGTGTCAACGCCAACCGATTGTGGAAGAGGCCGATTTTTGCTATAATGTAGGGATTTCACTAACTAAGACAAAAAACAAAAATGAAGAAAGTCGGACTCATCCTCACAACCCTTGGCCTCTTTGCTTTCAGTGTCCATTTGGCATTCATGCAAGGGAGTTCGCCACTCGTGGTTCAACGCGGAAATTTGGCCTCCATGATTTGGGGTCAATCCGCCAGTCCGCTTTTCGGCGGTGGCTTGAAAGGCTTTGTCGCCGGAACCTTTTCGATGCTCATGAATGCCCTGTTGAATGTCTCGGGGCATAGTGTCATTTGGGCTTTGGTCCTTTTGGCTTTGGTTGTTGAGCTGGTGTTGCTTTACCCCAGCGTGACTTTGCAGCTTAAGCAAAAAAAGATCCATTGGTTCCACAAGAGAATCGTGGATCGGTTTAATCGTGGCGAGCTGGGCGTGAGTTCCACGCGGGAAGAGTTGCGCAAGGTGTACGACGTGAACGAAAAGTTGCATCGCCGAGGCGCATGGATGGTGGTTGTTCAGGTCTTGGTTTTCTTTTTCACCTTTTGGGGCCTGAGCCTTATGGTCCGGGTTCCCGGAATGTTGGCGGGCTCCTGGAGCGTTTTGAATTTTAGTTTGTTGATGCGCACCGAAACCATTTGGATCCCGTTGCTGGCCAGCTTGATCTATTTCTTTCATGCCTTGGTCAAAATTTATTACAAGGAAAAAGAGGATTATCTCAGCAATACGCAAAATGTTCTGGCTTTTTTGTTCGCCATCCTGGGCGCTATGGTGGTGTACTACTTCGCCGGGATGTTCGCTATTGCGCTGACCGTGTATTTCATCACGTTGGTCACGTTCTCCACCATTCGGTTCATTGTGGTGGAACAGCATGCCCGGGAATGGGGAAAATTGGCCCAGCACCAGATGTTGCAGATGCTCCGCGATTCGAAGCCCGAGCAGAACCGCTTTGAATACCTTTCGCGCAAATGGAACCATTTGCCCGTGGTGCGCCATATCAATTTTGCCCTTTTGGAGGAGGCGCTTTCCATGAGCTTGGGCCTTCTGCTCGCCCTGTCTTTCTTTGGCGGTTTCCAGAAGACCGATCAGTTTTATGCGTCTGAGCGCCCAATCGATTCCGCGGTCACCATAAACCTGCATCAACTTCCCTAATCAATATTTATTAAAACTTATTAACTTTTAATACATTATGGAAAACGAAAATCCAACACCCATGTCACCTGTCGTGGAGCCTGGTTTGGCACCCGAGATTCCACACGTTGTCTCATCCGATGTTGCATCGGATACGAAACCCGCTGTGGAGCATGTTGAGGCCCCGATGGCGACCCCAGTTGCAGACGCCCCTCATCCTGGGGCTGCGGCAATGGCTGAACACAAGCCTTCGCATAAAACACTTTATATATTGCTCGCCGTGTTTGTGGTGATGAGTGGCGCTTTGGCCACTGTCAGTTTCCTGAAACCCGAGCTGATCACCTCGACTTATGCCTGGGTGACAGGCAAGACCATGCACGCCGCCTCACCCGATTCCAAGGTGCTGGTAAATGGCGAATGGGTAGAATCCGCCAATCCCGACGCCGAATTGGGCAATGTGAAAATGCCTTCGGCCCCCGCGGTTGAGGAAGGCAAGGCCGATGAATCCGCTGAGATGCCGGCAGTCACCGAGGAAGTTGTGTTTCCTGAGGTTCCGGTTGTCGAACCCACCATGGAACCGGGAGCGGAAACAGTTCCCGCTGAGGCGACGGAACCTCAAACTCCTGGCGCGTTTGATTTGGGATCCGCCCAAGACGAACCTACGCCCGTTGCCCCAGAGGCAGTGGAACCTTCTCCTGAAACACCAGCCCAGTAGTTTGGGGTCTTAATTGTAAAATTTAATTTTATATATAAGTATGGGAACAAATTTAATCCAAAAAAAACTTAAAGGCCTTAAAAAAACAAACCAAACTAAAAAAATTTGGAACGTTGTGGGCTTGGTGATTCTTGCCTTAGTGGTTGGAAGTTTGGCTTTCGCCGCCCTTAAAAATCCACCACTTTTTCAGGCTAGGGTGGGTGGTGGGTTTGGCGATGATTTTGGCGGTGGTGGTCTGCCTCCGGGTGGTCTGCCTCCGGGTGGTCTGCCTCCGGGTGGTCTGCCTGGCGGTGGGGGACTCCCAGGATCCAACCCAATCATCATTCCTTCCACTCCAACCCCGGATGAGCTGAAGGAGATCGCGATGGAGATCAAAACAGTTCCAAGCCTTGATTTGAAACTTAAGCCAACAACGGTTTGCGGCAATGGTGTCAAAGAGACAGGGGAGGGGTGTGACGATGGGGGTAAGGTCAATAACGATGGTTGCTCCTCGGCCTGCAAGACGGAAAAATGTGGAGATGGAATTGTCCAGACTGGATCAAGAACGGAGGCTTGTGACGACGGCAATGTCGCCAGCAATGATGGATGCAGCAGTGTTTGCGCAAAGGAGGCAGGTTTCAACTGTGCAGGTACCCCCTCGGTCTGCACGCCGATTTGTGGGGATGGGCTTAAGAAGGGGGGCGAAGCCTGTGATGACGGGGTCTCGAATTATGATGGGTATTCCTTTGAAAAGCGCTGTCGAACGAATTGTAGTGGGTATGGGCCTTATTGCGGAGATAGGTTTGTCAATGGTTCCGAATCATGCGATAGGGATAATCTGAATGGCCAAACTTGTTCAAGTGTTACGTTTGGTGCTTTGTCGGCGGGAGTGCTGACATGCAGTCCAAGTTGCACTTTCAATACATCGGGTTGCTCAATTCCGACCGTTTGTGGCAATGGGGTCAAGGAGGGGTTGGAAGAGTGCGACGATGGTGACGGAAATAAAAATACATACGCATGCGAGTACGGAATTCCAACTTGTGGTTATTGTGGAACGGATTGCAGGAATAAGACGGCCACAGGGTTATTTTGTGGCGACGGATCGGTTCAGGTCTCTAATGGCGAAAAATGCGACGGATCGGTTCCAAGTGGGAAAACTTGCGCAACAGAGGTCGGTACGGGTTCCGCGGGAACCCTTTCCTGCACTTCCAATTGCACTTTGAGCACTTCTGCGTGTTCTGAGGTTCCCCGTTGCGGCGACAACGCAATCAATGTGGCGGGTGAAACCTGCGATCCTCCAAGCGCCTCATTGAATTGCGCTTACGGGGAATCCAGTTGTTCCAAGTGCGATTCGAGCTGCCATGCGGTCAGCGGAACCGTGGTCGGTCGTTGCGGCGATGGAACGATCCAATCGGCCAATGGCGAGGTTTGCGATGGGGCCAACCTAAACAGCAAAACCTGCGCAACCCAAGTCCCGAACACCACGGGCGCCCTTTTCTGCAATGCGGACTGCCGCTCCTTCAATGTCAGCGGGTGCTCGGAATACTCGATCACGAATTGCCCCAGCACGGTTTTGGCTGCCTATACCCCTCCAAATCATACAACGGGCTACATTCATGCGAATGGCCACAAAAATATGAAAATATATGCCAGTGGCGGCACTTCTTATAATTGGAAGCTCGATGGGGCATCCGTTGCCGGAGTCGGCAATGCCGTGATGCTTTCGAACATGGCCCTTGGAGCCCATACATTGACCCTGAATGACAGCGTTACATGCCAATTTAGCGTTGATAACTACGCCTCGAACGATGTGAACGCGGCCAACACGCTGAAGGCACGAACAACTTGGACAACCGCGGAACTCCTTCTATATGACTGGGACGGCAATGACAGAGTGGAGACCGCGGACAAGGTGGGAATCTTCAATTCAAGGTAATCGCCTTATTCATTTATACATAGCCCAACTTATTCTATATGGTGAACGAAACACAAAAAGCAAAAAACCCATGGCTGAAGCCCGCACTGATCGCTCTCTCGGTGGTCATCGTTGGCGTATTCGGCTGGTTTGCCTATAAGAATCCGCAATTGTTCAGGGCGGAGCTAACGGGTGGGGCCGACGCGATACCGACTGGATATACGATTTATATTCCAGCGGATTATACGGCGCTCGAAAACGATTCGGGGACTATCGAGGTCAGGGCAGGTGTCAACATGAGCACGATCGAGAATTTTGGAATACGTTTCGATTACGCTCCGACAAAAATTATCATCAAGGGCATAACCACCGAGGCGACAGATTATTTCAATGGCATTGGAGTTTATTCTGTGAGTTCTCCAGGCACCAATCCATTTTATGTTCGTTTTACGCCTGGCGATCTGCCGAAGGGATCCCCTTCAGTTGTAGCTGGCAGCACCTTATTCCGTCTGTCGGTTGAGCTGTTGCCGGATTTCAATAGTGGTCAAACAACAATAGGCGCAACTTTTGATTCGACCGCTGGATGTCCGAATGAAACTTATAATCGATTTTGTGCAAAGGATACGGGAACGCCTGCTGCTTATATCACAAGTCCCAATTTTAGAGAGGGAAAAATAAGTGTGGGCAGTGGTGGGACTTTGCTTGAAGGGGTAGATATTTGCGCCGAGCTTGGAGATTGCAGCGGTCACGGGTATTGCAATGGCACCGCATGTGTGTGCGACCCTGCTTACATGGGTGCCCGCTGTAATGCGTGCAAGACAGGATTTATCGGTTATCCGGATTGCACAGAGGATATTTTCAGCGACCTGAAAGGAGCTATTTTGACCTTGAGTCCGGATGCGATTTCTAGTTTGCCAGCGACTGAAAGGAAAAAGGCTTATTCGAGTGCCTATGTGATCATTAAATCTCAGACCGCCGTGGGCCAAAAAATAAACATCGAGGGGGTCGAGGTGGAATTGATGGAGGACGCAGGGGCAACATTGCTCGATTCCTTGGATGAGATGGCAAGCAACTTGATGTTGGCTGTGGACGATCCCGACACTGCGATGGTCCCTGGTGTAAATGCAACAAAGGTTCCTGGCGTGAAAGGTGTCGTAAAACTGGACGCGGATGTGAATAATCTTGATGGGACCTTGGATGGAATTTCGACCGCAACGGGCAATGTGCTCATTGTTCCCGCCATGGAAAACACACTTACGCTTTTGCCAACCGCCAGTTACAAGACACGGGTGATTGGGGTGTTTCAAAACGCGACAAGCGACACCAATAACGTTAAAGATCTTAACTACACGGATCTAAAATGGATGCCCCAGCCGACCAATCGGCTGAAATCCGACGCCTTGAATGGTGGATTGCTTGAGAAGGGTGAGGCAACGGGGAAAGGCCCCCTTTATATTCAGGTGGAGCGCGCCAATGTGGCCCCGATTCGCAGCAACGAAATGGTGGTCGAGGTTCCCTCCGGTCCTGTCATCGAATACGTCCGAATCATCGGATCGGGAAGCTTGGAGCGCGGTGGACGCGCGAACCTGAGTGCGCGGGTGAGTGATGTGGACACATTGTCGGATATTCAGGAAATCCAAACTTCCATCGTTCGCACGACTGAAACGGTTTATAACCAAATCGCGTCGGATGCTTCGGCGGTGTGGTTCACGGCCACGCCTTATCCCGATCAATTGGTCGTGACCGAAAGCGGTTCTGCGCCTGCCGCTCCCGCCGAGGGTGGGGAAGGGGCGGGAACTCCCCCCCCGGCACCTTCTGCGCCTGGGGCCAAGAATTACAAAATTTATCAGTTCCCCGTGGAAATTCCGCGGGACCAGAACCTGACGGATGGGAATTACCAGCTGGTTTTGCAGATCAGCGACAAGGCGGGGCATGAGTCGGTTGCCGTGACTCCCATCTATGTGGGAAGCAAAGCCACGGGCGATATAAACGGCGATGGAAACATCGACCAGCTCGACGTGTTCCTGGTCTACCAATTCGCCAATGGCAAGCTCGTTCCCACTGCGGATCAGTTGAAGGCCGCGGATCTGAACAACGATGGCAAGGTGACCGTGCTCGACGCCGTGATGCTCTCAAGCAAGGCGACAAAATAAAATAAATCGAATAGTGGCTAGGATCGTGGCTAGAATAGTGGATCCACAATGCTAGCCACGATCCTAGCCACAATACGAA
>CAZURX010000070.1:4668-6493 GCA_964623015.1 uncultured Candidatus Peribacteria bacterium | reverse complement strand
TAGGTGATGTCGGCGCCATAGGCGGCTCGTCGCTCCTCGTTGGTGAGGCCGTGCACAATGGTGCCCACGGTCAGCCCCAGATATTTGTAGATGACCCCCATCCATTCCGCGTCGCGTTTGGCCAGGTAGTCGTTGACCGTGACAAGGTGCACCCCCTAGCCCGTGAGGGCGTTTAGCTAAACGGGCAGGGCGGCCACGAGCGTATTTCCCTCGCCCGTCTTCATTTCGGCGATGCGTCCGCGGTGCAGGGCCATGCCGCCGATGAGCTGGCAGTCGAACGGGATCATTTCCCACGTCATCTCCTCCTTGCCCAGCGTGAACTTGGTGCCCATGAGCCGTCGGCAGGCGTTCTTGACGGTTGCGAACCCCTCGATCAATAGGTCGTCCACGGTTTCGCCTTTCGCCAACCGTTCCCTGAACAAAACCGTGTTGTTCTTGAGTTGGTCGTCGGTCAGCTTTTGGTATTCCTCCTCCTTTTTGTTGATAAGCTCAACAAGCGGGGTGATGCGCTTGAGTTCCTTTCGGTTGAAGTCGCCGATGATGGCGTTGATGATTCGAGTTAGCATATTAGCATCTGATTACTGATTGTAGATTTAAATAACAACGGGCGATGGGGTCGATTTGCGGGATGCAAGGGATTTGCGCGATATGCGGGATATATTTCCAGTTAATCCCGCTTTTCCCGTTTATCCCGCATTTCCGCTTGTTCAGTATGTTCAGTATTTGAACTGAAAGTTTAATAGCGCTGTGACACTGGAGCACTTTACCACTCGAGAGCAAAATTGACAAACGAAACTCGTTTTTGTACCATCATGGCGATCTTTTCTAACCCAACCCAATGTATTATCAGATGCCCCCGCGCAAGCGCGCGCATAGTTATGTGCTGCCTTTTTTGTTCATTGTCCTCCTTTTCGGATTGATCATTGTGGCCTGGTGGGGGCTGAACAAGGTATTTTTGGGAGACAACCAAAGCACCCTCAACGAAAAGGTGTTTCTGAACATCGAGGCGGGCAGCGCCAAGGCCATGACCGTGGGGAAGAGCGAGTGGCAAAACGCGCCGGACAAAATCTACCTGTATCGTGGCGAAGGGCTTAAAACCGGGACTGATGGTCGCGCCACCCTCACTTTTTTCGACCAAAGCATCATGAGGCTCAACACCAACACCGAGGTGTCGTTCTCGTCGCTCAAGAAAAAGACCGAGAGTTTCAACATCCAGGTGAACCTGAAAAAGGGCGATGTGTGGACAAAGGTGGAGCGCATTGTGAACCCCGACTCCAAGTTCAGCGTCACCACCGATTTGATCACCATCGATACCCGCGGGGCCGTGTTCAGCGTGTCCGCGCCCGCCACCGTGTACTTGCTTTCGGGAAGCGCGCAGATCGGCGTGAAGTACGACGATTCCGTGTTCAAGACCTACACCTTGGGCGTCGGCCAGCAGTTCAGCCTGGATCCCGAGAAGCTCGGCGATTTGAAGAAGGGGTCCGAGGTGGAGACGATCTTCGCCCTCGGCGAGCAGTTCAAGCTGACCAATTGGTACGGCTGGAACGCCAAGAAGGACGGCATGATCGACGCCTTCGAGTAATCCGACACCGACACTGTCGAGCCCGAGACCCCAACTGGGTCCTCGACAGGGTCCTCCACTGGATCCTCCAGTGGGTCCTCAACTGGATTGGCCAACATGGACCGCGTGGCCTACGTGACCAAGCCCAGCCAAGGGTTTGCCACCAACAAGTCGAGCTTTGCCGTGGAAGGCAAGTTCGATGCCACCAAGGTGAAGGCCGTGTATGTGAATGGCGTCAAGGCGACGGCTTCGGATGGATCCTGG
>CAZURX010000070.1:0-4658 GCA_964623015.1 uncultured Candidatus Peribacteria bacterium | reverse complement strand
TCCGTGAAATTGCTGTTGGAGGGGGAGAACAAGATCAAATTGGAGGCCGAGGACATGGCGGGCGCGAAGACCACGCTCGATCCGCTGGTCGTGGTGTATGACAAGACGCCTCCGCCGGCTCCCGTGTTCACCGAGCCCAAGCCCACAGGCGCGGATCCCATAGCCATCGAGTCGGTCGAGCAGATCATCAAGGGCACCGTGAGCGAAGACACGCAGGCCGTGATCGTGAACGATTATCGTTTGGGCAAATATGTGCCCGGCAGCAAGGAATGGCAGTACTACGCCAAGGTGGCGTTGGGGAATCTGCAGGTCGGCGAGAACGAATACAAAGCCATTGCCGAGGACAAGGCTGGCAACCAAAGCGAGCCCGCCACCTTGATACTGACTCTCGACCAAAAGGTGATCGACGACGCCGGCACCGCCACCCCAACCGGATCCTCCACTGGGTCCTCGACCGGGTCCTCCACTGGTAGTTTGCCAAAGGCTTCTGCAACGGGCGGCGTGAAGATCACGGCCCCGAACAACGGCGAAAGCTTCCAGACCACGGAAACCGAATTTGAGCTCGCCGGAACCGTGCCTGAGGGCACCGCCAAGGTCACGGTGAACGATTACGCCCTTTCCCTGTTCACCTCGGGTTCCACCACCTTCAAATACCGCGCCTATAAGAGTATCGGCAACCTCGAGATCGGCAAACAGAACCTTTACACCGTGAAGGCCTACGACGAGGCGGGCGCCCTGATCGGATCCGCCAGCATCACCATCGATGTGGAAAGTGGCGCCTCCGCCGACCCGGTCATCACCATGCCGACCGACAAGACTTCCTACTCCACCACGCTCGATACCATTGTGCTGGGCGGAACCGTCGGCAAATGGGTCACTCGTGTGTATATCAATGACAAGGAGTTGACCGAGTACATCCCCGGTAGCGAAAAATGGAGCAAGTCCGTGAAGCTCGAGCCCGGCAAAAACACCTTTGTGGTAACGGCCGAAAGGGCAGGGGACCCGGCGGGGAAGGATTCGATTGAGATCACGCTGCAGCAGTAAGCCAGACACGTGGTATCACTGGCAATTTCTATCGAATAGTCAGCTATCATTTTGCTGACGGGACTTTGTTTAAGTCGATATACAGAAACTTGTTTATACCTCTAGCGACTCCAGGATCGATAAATCCAAAACGCTTGTAGAAATCGACTACACCAGGCTTGGAATCCACAGTTAAATATCTAATTGCCACATTCTCGCTCAATTTGAGTGCTGTCATCGCAAAATGTTGTAAAATTGCCGTTCCGACACCCTTGTTTCTCATAGAGGCACAAACGAGCAGACGACCCAATTTCAAGCACGGATGCGGAAAGGGAGCCAGCTTGTGCTTTGTAAGCATTTCACCCTTCCTAATTTCAGAAACCGTATACGCAAAATAGCCGACCAATTTTTCATCCAGGAATACATCAATGACAGTAGTCAATTTTTCATTTTGCAATTTTTTGGCGTCTTCATTGTAGAAACTTGCCAGCTCATCATCAATTTCATCGCACTTAAAATAGGAAGGTAGCGGACTACCACTGTATTTTGAAAATCTCAGCTCAGAAACATTAATTACAGTCACAATTCAAAAGATTGCGTGCAACTTTGAATAATCTTTCCTGTTTCCTTAAATTAGCCTGGCTAACAGGTTTTTCAACTGACTTGAGGAATTTTTCAGAATCCTTGTCACTAAATTGAATTGGCTGAAGCCATTCAAGGCTTTTTTTAGTGATTGCCATAAATTATTATTAAAATTGCACTTAGTACATACAAATGTATACAAAATACTGCTAATTAGCAATATAGTTTATTATTTTATACTAAAAAGTATTATAAGTCAAATTTCATCTAGATGGGGGCGGATGGCATTATGGAAATTCGGATGGCGGTCATCGGGTTTCGCTTTCGTCCGGCCAAGGGCAATCGTCCTCGTCATCCAGATGGATGGAATCCAGAACATCGGCTGGAATGCTCTGATATTTCTTTGTTTTGATCATTTTTTTGGCAGTCTGAATCCAAGTCTCCTCATAACGGATATCCTTTTCGATCTCGGAGAGGTCACGTTTGGCAATTTCGATTAAATCCTCGCTTAGCCTGTATTTCAAATCCACTGACTTCGGATTGGCTTTCATCATTTGGACATGGACTTCTTTTTCGATCTGAATTCGTTGCCATTCAAGGCTTTTGGATTCAATTTCGTGTTCCAGATCGTCGATCCGCATTTCCCGTTCCCTGATCATTTTGGCCAGTTGGAAATCCTTTTCCTCGGCTTCGCTCATTGGATCGTAATAGAAAAAGGAGGCCTCGTCATAGGCGCATTTTGCGAACCCGACAAGATCAGGGTCCTTTTCATGTTTGATTATTTTGGCTATTTTTTCGATGCCTTCCTGGGTGCCCTCATGGGCTAGTTGGACCAATTGCGATTTTACGTCATCGGCATGGGAAATGACGGGATGCGATTGCTTCGGTGTTTTCAGTGGGGTGCCGCCTTTTTGGGTGGCGTTCTTCTTGATACTCATATTCATTGGTTTAAAAAGTAAGATTGCGAGGCAATTGTTTTGAGCTGTGAATGGATTTAGTTCGTTAAGCGAATGGGGGATTCGTATGTGTGACCCAGGAAGGGCATAATAGTAAACATTTGTTCACTCGTCAATAAAAAAATAAACTTTTTGGGTCATTGTTCAGAATTCGCAATGTCCATTTCTTGCTCAGTCCCTCTCTAATCCAAATACTTCCTCTTATTTTCATTATGCTCCTCCAGTGTTTTCCCATAATGCACCTGCCCATCGGAGCCGTGCAGGTAATACATATAAGGTGAATCCTTCGGGTAAATCGCGGCGCGGAGGCTTGAGAGGTGCGGGTTCGAGATGGGCGTGGGCGGAAGTCCGCGGTATTTGCGCGTGTTGTATGGGGAGTCCACCTGGAGTTCGTCGTACGTGAGTCCGCCTTTGGTGCGGCCGAGGGCGTACAAAATGGTGGCGTCAGCGCCGAGGCCGATGCCGTTGTCGAAGCGCTTCCACAAAATGCCGGCCACTGTTGCTCGATCGTCGTCGTTTCGCTCCTCCCGTTCCACGATCGAGGCCATGGTCACCACTTCGTACAGGGAATGTTTGCTTTGCTTGATGGCCTCAAGGTCCTCGGCCGTCAGCTTGGATTCCAAAGTGTCCACGAGGCGGGCTACGAACGAGGCGTCGGAATAGGTGGAGGGATCCACGAAATAGGTGTCTGGGTACAGGAATCCTTCGGCCGATTTGTCGGCAGGGAGAATATCCGATTTCGGATGGCAGGTCTTCACGCATTCCACGAACTGGTCCGCCGTGGTCAGCCCCTGTTCCTCCAGGTACTCGCCGATCTGGCGCGCGGTCCAGCCCTCGAGCAGGGTCACGGCCGCCTCTTGGCCCTTGCCCTCGGCCAAAACTTTGGCGATGGCGGGCAGATTGTCGTATTCACGCAGTATGAAGCGGCCTGCCTGCAGCTTGCCGTCCAGCCCCTGCGAGCGAAGATAGAGTTTGAAGAAAAAAGGGCTTTGGATCAGGCCTTTCTCGAGCAATTGGTCCGCGATGGCGTCCGCGGAACTGCCCTTGGGGATGTTGATCGAAACGCGTGTGTCCGAAAGGGGATCGAGCGAATAGCGGATCGCGCCTTGGTACTGGCGGTAAAAGCCGAAAATGCCCACCAAAAGAAGGGCAAGCAGGATAACCGCCATTTTTAAATGGGACGGTCGCCGTGTGCCAGGAATGTGCGAACGATGGAAGCTTAAACTCATAAATTCGGATTGTGGCTAGCATCGTGGCTAGGATTGTGGTTGGCGTCGAAGTTTTGTTCCACGACTCTAGCCACAATTCTAGCCACCATTCGGTTCTCGGATCATTGTTGTCCAAACATTCCCCCCATGTTGCCCATCACGGATTTCATCTTCTCCGCGCCGACCAATTGCGATTTGCGCACCGCTTTGTTGGCCGCGTCCACGAAGGATTTGGCGAGAGTGGGATCCAGGGGTGTGGCGTCGCTGCCTTTCATCTCAACGAACTGCTGTTCGCCATCGCAGGTGAGGGTGAGTCCGCCCGCCTCGGCCTCGATGTGGATGTTCTTGAGTTGTTCCTTGATCTCCTTCGCCTGCTTCTGCAGGGTATACATGTCGGTCTTGTTCTCGCCGAACATCCCGCTCATCACCCCTTTCATCTTTTCGGCGCCGATCTCCTGCGACTTCTTGATGGCCTTGTTCGCCGCCTCGATGAAGGCTTTGGCGATTTTCGGGTCCAACGTGGCCCCCTCGATTGGCTTGGCCTCCAGAAAAAGCTGTTTGCCGTCGCAGACCACGGTGATATCGCCGCTGGTGGCGTCGATGGTGATGCCCTTGAGCTCCTTTTCGATCGCGGACGCCTGCTTCCTCATGTTGTAGACATCCTTGGCTTTGTCGAAGAATCCCATAATGTTGATTTTTAGAATTTAACGGAGACATCTTAGCATAAAAAACTGTAAGCGATAGGCTATAAGCGGTAAGCCCAAATGGAAAATTTTTCATTGGCTTAATGTTTACGGCTTACAGCTTACTGCTTATCGCTTCAATTTCCGTTTGCTTTTGACCAAAAAACCATTAAACTAATCGCGCACTCTTAATTTTAAACCTTTAA
>CAZURX010000069.1:3268-6573 GCA_964623015.1 uncultured Candidatus Peribacteria bacterium | reverse complement strand
TGAACTGCTGGGCCAGCTCCACGATGTTTTGGAAGCTGAGGTTCGTGAGCCAGTCGCCGTTGTACAGGATCTTGGCTCGGCTGAAATCGAGGATCTTGCTGGCCTGCTCTTTGTAGGTGTGGAAGTTGTGCTCGATCTCCTCGGGGGTCATGGGCTTGCGCATGGCGTCCTTGTCGGAGGTGTCGCCGATCAGCGCCGTGAAACTGCCCACCAAAAAGATGACCTCGTGACCGAGATTCTGGAAATCGCGCAATTTGCGGAGCGGGACCGCATTGCCGAGGTGGATGAGGGTCGATGTCGGATCGAGTCCGAGATAGATCCTCATCTTCTTGCCGGATTTCAAACGCTCCTTCAGCCCCTCGCGCGGGACATAGGTCTCCACGCTTCGGGTCAGCACTTCATCGATAGTCATTGATTTTGGGTTAAATCAGAAAACGGTGACAGTATACAAAAAATCACTCTCTTAACACAACGAAATTCGAAATTCTAGGCCCTAAATCCTAAACAAAGCCCAGAGCACAAAGTCCAGGGGCCAAACAGGCCAAACGGAACCCATCGATAATCAAATATTTTTTCGGCTTCAGTTTCGGCTCTGGTGTTTGGGCTTTGGGTCCTGGATTTTGTTTAGGCTCTAGTGCCTAGACCCTAGGATTTTAAGGAGGGCTGGCGAATAGCTTGAAGTATGGCGACGGCCGTCTTTCCCCAGCTAAAATTCTTCACCTGCTCGAACCCCTTCTCTCGCAACTGGATTCGGTACTCCTCGTTGTCCAAAAGCTGGGTCATGCCATCGGCGATGTCGACCGTGTCGGTCGGGTCCGCGTAATGCACGGCGTCCACGCCGAGCTCGGGAATGGAGGTGACGCGCGAGGCGAGCACGGGAACCCCGCACAGCATGGCTTCTAAAATCGGCAGGCCGAACCCCTCATAGAATGACGGGAACAGGAATATCTTGGACCCCTGCATCAGGGTCACCAGATCATCATCGGGGATGTATTCCAAAAATTTGACCCTCAGCTGGAGGTTCAGCTGTTTCACGCGATCGAAGATCTGCTGGTAGTACCACCCCTTCTTGCCGATGATCACAAAGCGGTAGCGTTGCTGGTTTTTGGGGCTTAAAAGGCTGTAGGCCTCCAGCGCGCCCAAGATGTTTTTGCGCGGCTCCAGGGTTCCCGCCATCATCACGTAGTCGGGGTCCAGGTTGTATCGCCGCTGCACGCTGACAATCTTGTTGGGGTCCATCCTGTGCCCGAAAATATCCCGCACACCCGCGTACACGACCTTGGTCTTGTGGGACAAATACAGTTTGGGAAATTTCTCGACCAAATCCTTTTTGGTGTATTCGGAGACCGTGAAGATCCATCGGCTTTTGGCCGCGGCCTTGGCCAGGGTCATCCGCTCGATCCACGTGGCCCAGCGCTGGTGCCTGGCCGGAGACTTGAAGGCGACCAAGTCATGCACCACCAGAGCGACCTTGAGCTTTCGGGGATCGTGCAAAAAAGGCACGATGTAGCTTTCCGTGGCAATAAGCACATCGACTTTGTCTTTCAGCATGGCCTGGTAGAACCTCCAATGCCACACAAAACTTTTGCCCTCGATCCGGATCACGTGCACGTTCGGCAAAAAGCCGTATTCATTTTTCCAATCCTTGCTGGTGTACAGGTAAAACTCGTCCTCGCGGTCCTGGTTCAGGATGCTTTTGAGCACATTGGCAGTCCAAACGCCCTTTCCCCCACGGGAGCCATCCAAGCCCCTGATGTCTAACGCGATTTTCATGATCGATCGAATACGCCCTCTATTATATATACTCCTTGATTTTTATTAAATCAGATTATGCGCAGTAGCTCCGATAAAAATGGGAATGAGGGTGCATGAAACGCGAGAGACCGATAAAGGGGGTCGCTGGGATTTATGAAAAATGGTTTCAGGTCTTTCGCTGGTTGGCCACGGGCAATTCGCTCGCGCAGGGGGCTGAGACCCAGGCACAAAACCTTGGATGTACAGTGCTGTTTTGAGGTGAAAAGGGGTCAGGGGAATATGACGGGCCCGATGCCGATGGAGGGAAGCACGTTGAATTTCCGTTCATATTCCCCTGCGGGTTTTCTCGGGGGTCTTTTGACCGCGCAAAAGACCCCCGCCCCCGCGGCAAGCGGAAAAAAATAAACCCAATTACCTACACGGATGAATATGGGCAATTTGACGAAAAGAGCCGATTGGCCTAAATTAGGCCACTATAAAACCCCATCCCATGCGCAATTCCAATCCCGAACAATTAAGCCCCAACCGACTTTTTGAGGCGAAAAAAGAGGCTCGAAACCTGATGCTCATGCTGCTGGCCTTGGTTCCCTTCAAGTTGGCGACCGCCAGTTGCAATGGCGCCCCCAAGGAAATCGAAATCAACCAACCCGATATCGTGCTTCCGGCGCCTAAGATCGAGGAAATCGGAATTAGCGACGAGGCCTTGCGGGCCTGCCGAAAGCCGAACGCCACGGAGCAAAAACGCCTGGAGGAAATTCTCAGGCTTGCGAACCCAACGCGGTACGAACTGGCGTCAAAGGTGTTTGTGGAAAACCGTTTGGGCAAAGGTGAAAAAGTGCTTTGCCGTGAAATGCCGGACAACGCGGTGGGTGTGGTGGGCCAATTGCTGACTGAAAAAAACCGAATGGATCCCCATACAAACGATTCACCAATCGAAAAAGCGGTCGTTTGCGCTTCGGATGACCCGAAAAAGAAGAACTCAATCATGCTGGCGCTGGATCGCGAGGCCAATGTCTTGGCCGCCAAGGAATAGCCTTGGGGAAAGGCGCCGAATTGAGACTTAAAACAGCTTCCCTCTTCGCTTGGAGTATGGGTCGATTTGTGATACTCTACGATCGATAATCCATCACATGAAATTTATGTTTATCCGAAGACTCAAGCACATGTTGCTCAGGCTCAGCGCCGAGGAAAAGGTCATCGGCATTGGCGGTCTTGCCGCCATCCTGGGCGTGTTCCTGCCGTGGTACTCAGTGGTCCTGAATTTTGAGAAAGGGATCACGGAATCCGGATTCTCGGGGGATTTGGGGGTCGTTGGCTTTGTCGTCTTCTTGTTGACCCTTCTGGCGCTCGGTTTCCTGATGGGCGATTACCTACGCTTCCGACTGCCGCGCTTCGGATTCAAAAAAGAGAATGTCATATTGTTTTTTAATGGGGAAAGCGCCTTCCTGCTTCTGTTGGTGGCCGCGATTTTCACCAAGCGCTCGCTGGATTACACCAACGCGGAAATCCGCTTCGGCCTATATATGGCGCTGATCGGCTCCCTGTTCGCC
>CAZURX010000069.1:0-3258 GCA_964623015.1 uncultured Candidatus Peribacteria bacterium | reverse complement strand
AGCACGTCGATGATGGTGGACAGGCCGGGCGCAGACCCCATCAGAAGTGCCCCCCCGATTGTCGTTGTGATTGATCCGCCTGGCGCAATGGACACCCGATCTGATGTGTCAACGCCGATCATCGCCACGTTTGCGGCGTTCGCCCAGCTTCAAAAGCTGCAAAAAAAGGAGAGCAAGGCCTTCTTCGAGCATGAAGAGGAAAAAATGGAGGAGGAACTTCAAGCCGAAGAAACGGTTCCAGAGGAAGCTCCCGCCGAAAAACCTCATCACGCCAAGCACCGCCACAGCCCGAAGAAAGAGGAAAAGCCAGTGGCCCAGGAACGTTTCTTCGAAGAGGAAGGGACCTACGAGGCCGCGGAGGAAATCTTCGAGCAAGTTCCTGCCGAAGCATCGGCTGAGGAAATGGCCGCGACTGAAATCATGAACGAGCCGGTCGTGGAGCCTTCCAACCAGGGCCAGGGAAGCTATTTCCTTCGGGATGCGGACGTCGCCCCCGCCATTGAATCGGAAACCGAGAAGAAAAAGGAGGAGGAATCCCCTCGCCCTGCGAATCGCGACATGGGATTTTATAATGACCTATAACCAATAAAATCCGAAATACAAATCCTCAAAATTCGAAAAATACCCAAATTTAAATAGCCAAAATTCAAAACAATTTCAGTTATTTAAGTCTTGGAATTTGGATCATTGGAATTTATTTCGGATTTCGAGGATTCGTGCTTAGAATTTCTTTCTGAAAATTGTCTTGCAATTTTTTTTTACCCCTTTACAATAACTCTCCTATGTCATCGACTGACGAACGAGTCGGCGAACCAAAGCCGATCAACAAGGAATACACCGAAATCATCCAGTCCAACACGGTGGTGGATAAGAAATTCATCCAGGAAACGGGGCTTCCGGCCCATATTGTCTACTACTGTCGCGACGGCCAAAAGCTGACAAAACCCAAGCGGGTCGGGAAAAAATTCGTCTTCTCGTGCGAGGTCTGCAACGGCCAAAATGTCGCCTTCGGCTCCGATCAATCCATTCGCAACTATTACAAATTGCCCACGGAAGACGCTCCGGAGGAAAAGAAGAAAAAATCCTAAACTTTTAAGAACTAATCCATTTTATGAAAAAAATAGCCCTGTTTCTGATCGTCATGGTGAGCCTTGTGGTCATCGTGGGATGCAACAACAACAAAAAGAGCGTGACCCGATTCACTCCCGAGGGAGAAACGGAGGGCGCTGCTTCCGAAACCACTGTCCAACTGAAGGATGAGGAGGTGGCGAAGGTGGAACTGGCCCCGATAGAATTGAAGGCGGACGACGCCATCGCGCCCAGCGACCTCACGGGTGGGGTAAAATTCGAAGTGGTCTCCTTGGCCAAGAACATCACCCAGAGCAAGAAGGGGTATCATCTTATCGAGGGCACCACCCCGGCCAACACGGCAAAGGTTCTGGTCAACGACTACCCCCTTAGCAAATACAAGGCCGGCGAGACTTCCTGGAGCTATATTGCCGCCGTTTCCCTTGGCAACCTCAAGAAGGGCGACAACAAATTCGTCGTGAAAGCGGTCGATGCGGACGAAAAAGAGCTTGGATCCAAGACTTTCACCATCACTTATGAGGGGGTTGAATCCGCCTCCTTGGCCGCCACGGGAATGGATTCCTTGTCGCTGGCCATTCTGGCCGCCTTGATGGCCATGGGTTTCATGGGCTTTCGTGGCCTGGCCCGCAAAAACTCCTAAAGGTACTGGATAAATTGATTTCGAAACCCCTTCCTTGCTCCCGCATCGTGCGGGACACCGAAGGGGTTTTTTGGATCAATTAAAAGGTTATCCGCATAACAATAAATTTAAATAGTCTAGCTTTAATTTTGGCTTAGGGATAAGAAAAGTTAATAATAAAGTGAACAAAAGTTCACATCCGAATTGACAAGTGAACATACGTTTACTAAACTAAGCTCAGTTTTAAAAATTAATCCAAAAAGTTTATGAACAAGGACACGGGTAAAATCATCAATAAAAAGGAGGATGCGGTCAAAAACGCGATCGCCCAAATCGAAAAGAACTATGGCCAGGGGTCCATCATGAAGATGGGCGAACGGGCGCGCATCAAAGTCGATTTCATCCCAACAGGGGCCCTTTCCCTGGATAAGGCTTTGGGCGGCGGCATCCCGAAAGGGCGTGTCATCGAGATCTTTGGCCCGGAAAGCTCAGGAAAGACCACGTTGGCCCTTCATATCATTGCGGAGGCCCAGAAAAAAGGCGGAAACGCCGCCTTCATCGACGCGGAGCACGCCTTAGATCCAGAATATGCCCGAAAAATCGGGGTAAACGTCGACAGCCTCCTTATTTCCCAGCCCGACAATGGCGAGCAGGCATTGGAAATCGTGGAAACCCTCACCCGCTCGGGTGGTGTGGACGTGATTGTGGTGGACTCTGTGGCCGCCCTTACGCCCAAGGCCGAAATCGAGGGGATGATGGGCGATTCCTTCATGGGTCTCCAGGCTCGCCTCATGAGCCAAGCGCTCCGCAAGCTGACCTCCATCATTTCGAAAACGGGCACGTCGGTCATCTTCCTGAACCAGCTTCGAATGAAGATCGGCATCATGTTCGGCAATCCCGAGACCACCACGGGTGGCAATGCGCTGAAATTTTACGCCTCGGTTCGTCTCGACATCCGAAAAACCGACAAAATCGACACGGGCACTGGCGATGACAAAGAGGTCACTGGCAATCGTGTCCGCGTGAAGGTGGTCAAAAACAAGGTCGCCCCGCCCTTCAAGCAAGCCGAATTCGACATCCTCTTCAACGAGGGGATATCGAAAACCGGAGACCTACTCGATTTGGCAGTCAAAAAGAACATCATCACCAAATCGGGCGCCTTCTATTCGTACAAAGTCACCAAAATCGGCCAGGGCCGCGAAAGCGCCCGCCTGGCGATCAAGGGGAATCCCAAATTGATGAGTGAAATCGAAAAGGCGCTGAGCGACGAGCCAGCCCCTCCTGCCGTAACAATCACCGCCAAATCAAAGCCTGAGGTGAAAGTCGAAAAAGGTGCTGAGGTCGAAGCCTAAAAAATAATCAAATCATCGCCTTCTGATCTTACCCTCCCTCCCCCGTGACTTGTCGGGGTGAAGGAGGGTAATTTGATAGAATTTGGAGTTATCACTTATTTTGGCAATTAGTTGATATTTCGCCTATCGCACGCAGGATTTAAAGCAAGCCCCCCCCACCCCCCCCACGTGATAACACCAAACATGTGGGTTGAAAAC
>CAZURX010000068.1:0-6578 GCA_964623015.1 uncultured Candidatus Peribacteria bacterium | reverse complement strand
TGTGGATGGCATTTTCTTCGATTCCAGCGTCGTTTCCAACAATTGCACCGCCTCCGAACAAAACTGCTACCTCACCACCAATTGCGCCCGAACCGATGTAAGCACCCCGGGCAGCGGCAAAACGTCGGCCGGCACCGACACCTCGCTCACTTTCACCTGCAGCAATGTCACGATCTGGTACAACGCCAATAGCAGCACAAGCTGGAAGATTGCCGACAAGGCGACTGACCCCAACGGCGTGGCCACCCTGGGTGATTCCTCCACCACCAGCATCGACCCCCTCACAGGGATCAATGCCACGCCCGGCTCCATCGCCTACGGCTCCCTTGCCCTCGACGCCGAATCCTCCGCCCAGACCGCCACGATCCAAAACGCGGGCAACACCCCCTTCGACGTCCTCGTCACTGGCTCCGCCATGTGCATCGATTCCTTTAATGTCAGCTGCCCCGGATTAAACATCCCTTTGGCCCAACAAAAATTCCATCAAACCAGCAACACCTTCAATTGGGCCGATTCCCCTTCGACGAATGCCGGCCCCTACCCCCTTGTAACCAACGCCAATGTGGGTTGCACCCTGGGTGTCGACTGCCTCCCCGACAAAGGCTGCCTCAACCGCAATATCCAATCCCGCGGAGCCGACCACACCAGCGGATCCGGCTCGGATGAATCGATTTACCTGAAGCTGAAAATCCCCGCCAACCAGGCTTCCGGCTCGTATGTTGGGCAAATCACCCTTTCCTCTTCCGCTTCCGTGACGGACTGCGATGGCGGGACTTTGTACTAACCAATCCAAAACTAGCGATAAGCGATCCGCCATCTGCCATCAGCCAAGACAAAAAACTTGCTGATCATCGACCGCGGATCGCTTTTGATTTAGACCGGAACCACTCGTATCCTCTCATCGACCTGCGTCTGCAAAGTCTGTTCGATGAACTGGAGCGTGCCCGAGCCGGCGAGTGCGCACCCATGGCACGCCCCCAAGTAGCGGATGCTCACCTCGAACCCCTGGATGTCCATGATCTCCATCCCGCCCCCGTGCGAGCCCAGCATGGGAAGGACGGACATCGTAAGCGCCTCGTTGACTCGGCGAACCTGCTCCTCGAGGGGAAGCTTGTCGAAAGACATGAGTTTCACCTTTGATTTCCCTATTTTCTTGGCGGGCATAGTTTAAAAATTTCCAATTCAGAATTTAGAATGACCAATTTCCAATAAATGATGAATTTCAAAATTTTAAAAAAATGGTCATTCAAAATTCGACATCCATCATTGGTTGACCGCCTCTTGTGCCATCTTCTCCTTGATTTCCTGGATCTCACCGAGCAACTTCTCGAAGTCCTCCTTTGGCATGATATGGGTTCCAACCAAGCCAAGCTTCAAATTGAGGTCCTTCTTTTGGAACAGGCGCATAAGGAACCAATAGCCTCCGAACAGATAGATAAACAAAATTGGAATCGTGGCAGGAATACCGAGGATCTTGAACTCGATGGTGAAGAAAAAATCATAAATGGCATGAACCACCATTGAGAGAACGAGGCCAATGGAATACATCTCGTTGTAATAAATATCCGAACTGTGGGAATGAAAAATTTTTTTGAAAAAATGGATGATGGGGTGTCGCTTCTTTTTGATGTATTGGAGCTTGAGCATGGGCGAGGCGAAAAAGGCCATCCCGTAGTAGTAGCCCAAAATCCCCGAACAGAGCATATGCACCATGGTCACGACAGTGACCCGCAAAAGGGCAAACACAAAAAAACCAGTGGCACCGAGCTTGCCCCAGTTCGCGCTGAAATAAAGGAGATTTTCCAAAAAGGCGAATCCCAATGCGCTGACAATGGCCAAATGGATCACATCGTCGATGGACTGGAACCAGTTCTTGCCGACAAAACGCATGCACCAAAACTTGAGATACTCCTCCATGGCGCCGACCCCAAAAAAGACAAACAGGGTGGCAAGCACCGTGTGGGCGACCATTCCCTCGATATTGCTCTTGAAATCCACCAAGCTCACCTTGAAGAAAATCAAATTCACGGTCGAATCCCAGTAGCCTTGGTACACCAAAATGATCTTGGCCGAAATCATGCCCGCCACGAACACGGCGGCCATGAGCCATTTGTTCAAGCGATGCTGGCGGAAAAAATGCCACATCCAAGCCACGGCGGGCACGGTCGCGAACAGGAAGATGATGAGGGCTTTGACTGTGAACATAGAACCGACTTACTCAAATGACCAATGACGCAATGACCAAATAATTTAGAATTTTTAATAACGAATTTCAAAGATTTTGATCAAGCATTGAGTAATTGGGAATTGCGTCATTGGTTATTTTCTAAACAATGTCCTGCGCCATCATATGGCATCCGAGGCTTTCGGCGCGTGCCATGCAGGCCTGGATTGTTTTGTAGCAGACCACCTGGCGGCGCTGGATGCGGTAGTCACGCGCGGGGATCTCGGTGATCTCCTTGAGCGCCAACCTTAAATTTTCCGCGGTTCTCACCATCCCAACCCTTCCGGACATGATTTGCGCGATCCTGTGGGCATAAGCCCTGACCTGGGACGGATCTTCCACCACCACCGAAGGCGTGACCAAAGGGGTCTGATCCGCTTTTTTCTCACGATCCAGGGGGTGACGGCGCTCCATGGCCTTTCCGATCGCCTCCGCGAAGACCAGCGATTCCAGCAACGAATTAGACGGCAGCAAGCCGGCGCCATGTGCGCCGGTGTAGGCGACCTCGCCCACCGCGGAAAACCCCGGGAGCTTGGTCTCGCCTTGCAAATTGACAGGAACACCTCCGCAACAAAAATGCTCCACGGGCACAATCGGAACCATGGTCGCCGACAGATCGAAGTCCATGGGCTTCAGGCGCTTCACCACCTCGGGGAAATTGGACTTGAGCCCCTTGGCGCTAAAATACCGCATATCCAAAAAAACATTGCCGTTGGCGCGCTCCAGCTGGACGACACGGCTCAACACGTCCCTCGGACCCATCTCGGCCCGCTTGTCATAATCCTGCAAAAAAGCCCGCCCTTGCGCATCCACCACCTTGGCCCCGAACACACGAAATATCTCGGAAAATGAAAAATAGCGCTCGTCCTGGGGAACCGCCAATGCCGTTGGGTGGAATTGGATGAACTCCAGATCCATCGGCTCCAAACCGGCGTTGATCGCCAAAGCGACCCCATCCCCAGAGGCGCCGCGGGGGTTGTCGGACTTCTCGAAAAGCCGCCCCATTCCGCCGGTCGCCAAAATCGTTTGCTTGGCCACGATCGGCTCCAGCTCAGCCGTAGGCCCCAAACGGACAAAAGCCCCGTCGCAACGATCGTTCCGCACGATCAATTCAACCGCGTCGGCTTCTTCGAGCACCTCAATGGCTTTGGATTTCTGAACGCTTTTCAGCAACTGATTGAAAATATCCCGACCCGTGAAATCGCCGGTGCGCCAAACCCGCTTCTCGCTGTGACCTATTTCCGCGAACGGCTCCTTTTTAAGCTTAAGCCCCAACGACTCCAAAAAACGAACCGCCTTGGGCGCGTGCTCCACCATGTATCGCACGGAATCGCGGTTGTTGTGCCTGTACCCCGCCTCCATGGTGTCCTCGATGTGCTTCTTGAACCGGTCCTCCTTGGTCAGCACGGCCGCCAATCCGCCTTGATCCCAATACGGATCCGACCCCTTGAGCGAGCCCTTGGTCAGCACCGTGACCTTGCCCAGCGACTGCAAATGCAGGGCCGTGGCCAATCCGCTCACTCCCGCGCCGATGATGAGATAGTCGGTCGTCCGCATTTGGTTTTTTTGATTACGGGGACATTATAGACAAAATCCAATGGTGGCACCAGTCGTGGAACCAATCGTGGCCCCAATAGCGAAAAACACCATTGGCTTAACCATGGGTGCCACGCGAAGCGGTGCCACAATCTGGCCCTCAGCGTGTTAGTGGCAATTGTGAATGCACCTCGACCTTTCGCCAATCCGTCTTTAAAACCTCAGGGTGCTTTTGGATGAGGAAATAGGCCGCGGAGGCCAGCATGGCGGCGTTGTCGGTGCAGTAGATCAGTTTTTTGGGGAACACCAGCGGAATCTCGCCTGCCAATTTTTCCTCGGTGAGCTTGCGGAGCAACTGGTTCGCGGAGACGCCGCCGGCCAAATGTGCCTCGATTGCGCCAAACTCGCGGGCGGCGGCGACTAGCTTGTCGGAGAGTTCGTCGCAAATCGAGAATTGAAAGCTTGCGGCGATATCGGCGATCGTTTTTTCATTGGCGCTTTCCAATTTTTGGACGATATTGCGAACCGCGGTCTTGAGACCTGAAAATGAGAATGAAAAACGATCTTTCCCCGTGAGACGCGCCTTGGTGAACTTGAACGCTGCGGGATCGCCCTTTTCCGCGGTCTTGGCAACGATCGGCCCACCGGGGAAACCGATGTCCAAAAGCCGGGCCACCTTGTCGAACGCCTCACCGGCTGCGTCGTCCAGCGACTCGCCGAGCAATTGGAAATCGTGGTGGCCTTTCATCAAGATCAGATCGTTGTGGCCGCCGGAAACCGTGAGCACCACAATCGGAAATTTGATTGGCTCCTCGCGCCCCAAAAAATTGGCGTAAATGTGCCCTGCCACATGGTGCATGGGGATCAGGGGCTTATTATGAATGAACGACAAGGCCTGCGCGGTGTTCACGCCGATGAGGAGCGAGGCCACGAGTCCCGGCGCATGGGTGACGGCGATGGCGTCGATCTGGTCGAAACCGACCTTCGCGTCCTCCATGGCCTTGTCGAGGATCGGGGAAATCTGCCGAATATGCTCGCGGGCCGCCACTTCCGGCACCACGCCGCCGGTCTTGGCGTGCAGATCCACGGACGTGCCGATCACGTTGCTGAGAACCTGGATCCCGTTTTCGACCACGGCCGCCGCGGTCTCGTCGCACGATGTTTCGATGGCTAGAATTCTCAAGTGGTAAGCGATAAGCTATTCGCGTTAAGCCAAATTAGGGTAACATTGTCATTGACTGCGGACAATATCCGCTTACGGCTTAACGCTTACCGCTTATCGCTTTGAATTGAATGATTGATCCCATCGCCCTTCACATCGGCCCCTTATCGATCCACTGGTACGGCATCGCCTACCTGGTGGGACTGGGGTTGGGGGTTTGGATCATCACCCAGCTCAACAAAAAGCGACTGACCTTTAAAAACAATGACCAGATCTTGGATTTGGCCTTTTGGATATTTTTAGTCGGGGTCATTGCGGGCGGGCGGCTGGGCTATGTGCTTTTTTACAATCTTCCCTATTTCCTCCAAAACCCTCTCAAAATTTTCGCCATCTGGGAGGGCGGAATGTCATTCCATGGCGGATTGATCGGCTCCGTGCTAGTGGGCATTTGGTTTTGCCGAAAACAAAAAATCGATTTCTGGAAAGCGGCGGACTTGATTGCGATTCCCGGGGCCTTGGCCCAGGGCATCGGACGACTCGGAAACTTCGTGAACCGGGAGCTTTTGGGGCGGGCCATCACAAACCACCGCTGGGATTTTTTGGGCGTGGATTTCGGCGACGGGATCTTGCGCTACCCCTCGCAACTGTTCCAATGCGCGGAGGGGATCCTGACCTTTCTCATCCTCCTTTTCCTTTTTTCCAGACACCCCAAAAAAGGGACGATCCTCTTTTCATACCTTGTTCTGAATGGCTTTTTCCGAATGATCACCGAGCTTTGGCGCGCGCCCGACCCGCAGATCGGCTATCTATTTGGCTTCATGACCCTTGGGCAAATCCTGGGGCTCGTCGTCCTTGCCGTTGGATTCCTTGGCCTGATTTGGCGATTCAGAGCCCGCAAGGCCTAAACCAGGATCGGATTGCACGATTTTAACCACTTTTTTTGCGCATCCTTTCCTTGGGTTGGCGATGGTCATCAAAATCTGCTCCATGGCCTCACGGCAGGCAATAACAACCTTTCCACCTCCTTGCTGTTTTAGCACCTCGCCCCTGGAATCCATTTTCAAAAGCCTTTCCAATTTCTGAAAGGGGTTCTTGGACGTGGCGATCTTTCGGATTACCTTCTGGGCCTCTGGGGAAAATGCTTTAGGCATTGGTAAAAAATGGGATCAATTAAACTAGGTTGCCAAATCCACCCCCTGCTCGCCTGCCTGGGAATCCGACAGGCAAACATTAAAGAAATCGCGGGTCTCCTGGCTCAATTTTGCCAACTCCCTCTCGCTCAAAATATAGGGACCCTTCTTGAAAAGATCAATTTTGGCCACGCGACATTCCCGAGGGG
Source organism: uncultured Candidatus Peribacteria bacterium (assembly GCA_964623015.1). Taxonomy (GTDB): domain Bacteria; phylum Patescibacteriota; class Gracilibacteria; order UM-FILTER-43-11; family UM-FILTER-43-11; genus FEN-1329. The sequence continues at coordinate 317 of CAZURX010000068.1, read as the reverse complement.
AAATAGAGTTGAAACGTTCTTTTTGATTCGACATTTGGATTGAGTGAATATTAAATTGAAAGTTATTATAATATATTTCTAATAATATGTCAATAACATTCGTCAACCCAAAAAACGCCATCCCAAAGCGGTTTTACACCCCTAGCAGGAAAACTGTCGGCCGCTTGTCCAGATTTGGCTTGGCCTTGTGCCATTCCGAGACGGTTTTGGTTTGGATGAACTGGGTCGGCAGGGTCAGATCCGCGGCGAGGCAGAGGCGGGTAGCGGGTTGGCAGTGGGCCAGAAGATCCTCGAGCATGTGGCTGTTTCGATAGGGT
>CAZURX010000067.1:0-6585 GCA_964623015.1 uncultured Candidatus Peribacteria bacterium | reverse complement strand
TCGTAGATCAGCTTGGAGCCGATGGGCTCCGCCGTTTCCACGAATTTCTCGATGATGGCCTGCAGGATTTTCAGTTTTCGGGGATCCATAGGGTGTGAGTCTCGGTTGGCAGTCGAAGGATTAAAGTGCCAAGCCCATTGTAATGGTTTCGTTGTTAGAGTCAAAACGGAATGGCTTGAAAACCGCAAAAAATTGACTAAAATGAAGGTCCGTGCCCTTCTAACCCATTTAATTATGAAATTGAATCGATTGCCAACATCGGTTCCGTTGGAGCCCAAGCCCATCGAGCAGATTTCGGTGTTTCATGCGAAGCCCATCATCTCGGCGCTCAGGGAGAATTTTGTGTATTTTGCAATTCGGCGGCTCGGTGAGCTGGAGGGGCAGGCTTCAAAAATTGGGTCCAAGCTGCCCTTCGAGGGGTTGGAAACCCTCCGCGAGGCGGTCCAGGAGGCCGTGGATCGTTGCCTAGAAGATAACGAAAGGGTGACTGCCGAGGCCATCAAGGCGAATTTCAGCAAGTATGTTTCAATCCGATAACCTCAAAGCCAAATGACTTCAGATACTATCGAACTCTCTATTGAGGAAATCATTGATGGCCCAAGGCAGAGCCCAGAGGTCGCAATGCTCCAGGGGCTCCTAAAGACCGTGAGGGTCAATCGACGCGCCATCGAAATCATCCAGGCATTGGACGCTGGCGACAAGAAAAAGGCGGCCGAGATCGCGCTGGAGGCGAAAAAGGCCGGCATTGATCCGAACGACCTAAAGGCCGCATGCAGGATACAGAGAAAAAAGTGATGTTCAGCTCTTTTGGGCGAGTCTTCGGAAAAAACCGAGAATCCTTTGGCTCAGAGGTCTAATTTCATTGATCCGATAGTTGAGGATCGAGTCGTTTTCGCCGAACAGGAAGGCGCCGTTCACGAAGGAGCCCGAAAGAGCCTTGGGCAGCCAATGGATGTCATCGGGCCACATGGCGGAGAAGGGGATTTGGTCGAGAGTGAACCACTGGGGCTTCATCTCCTCGGTCTCTTGGGGCTCGCCCGTCCATGTGCGGGTGGTGTAGACCACGACCTGCTGGTTCCAGTTTTTTTCCTGCGGGATGTGGGAAAAATAGAAATCGAGCGTTGCCACTTTTTTGAGGTCGGAGGGGGTCACGCCGATTTCCTCCTGCGTCTCGCGGATCGCGGCCGCTTCGATGGATTCGCCAGCATCCGGTTTTCCGCCCACGCCATTCCATCGCCCCACGCCGAAGCCCCGTTTCTTCATCGCGAGCAAAATCTGATTATCCCGAAGCAAAAGTAGAAGGGTCACCTGTCTCAGGGGTTTTTGGAGGGTGGCTTCGTAGTCGTTGAGGTTCATGGGGTTGGCGTTAATTAGACAGGGTCTGGAGCGATCAGCAACTATAATCCTAGTGCATTTAGGAAAGATCTCAACAAGATTTATAAATTTTTAACCGATAAGTCTAGTTGAACAAAGTCGAATAAAATATATTCGTAAAATAATTAAATATATTCGTAAATAGAAAATAATATCAAAATCTTGCGATTGGGTGTAAAGTAATGAACGTGAGTATTTTACAAAATAAAAAAATATTATGAAGATAAAATTTATTGCGAATGCGGCAGCAACCGCGTTCGCCATTTGCTTAATGCTTGTTTTGGCTGGGCCCAATGCGCAAGCAGCCACATCGCCAGCCTTGGGCGCTGAAGGCACTTTCGCTATCGTTTCCAGCACATATACCAACACTTTAAATGCTGGGTTGGAAACCGCCATCATAGGCGACACCTGTTACACCACAGGGCCAGCGACAGCCCCTATATCCTATAGTAGCGTACCCAGCACGCCCTGCGCCCCTGCCACCGGAACGGCCCAGACCGCCGCTTTGGCGGACCTGAATGCTCAGGCCAATGCCGTGACCTGCACGAACCTCGGTCCCACGGCCACCCTGAACGCGGTTGACGTGGACGGTGCTGGCCCCCTTCCCCCTGGAACTTTTCCTCCTGGATGCTATAAGACCGACACCACGATGAACATCACTTTGGGCACCACGGTGACCCTCAGTGGAGCCGGAACCTATATTTTCAGGCCGGGTGGGGCACTGACCACAGGTGCTAATTCCAAGGTCGTATTAGCCGACGGCGCATCCTCGTGTGATGTGTTCTGGGCGCCTATCGGCGCAACGACCCTTGGGGCAAACGCCGCCACCTCGGCCACTCCAACATTTGTGGGTACCATTTTCCAGGATGCCCTGAACGCCTTCGATGCCACGCTGGGGCATTTCGCGCACTTGCAAGGAAGGGTGCTGGCCTTTGGCAGAACCGTTACAACCGATTCGAACACCATTGATTCCACCTGCCTTGTGGCTCCTGTGACTCCAGTGGGGGGTGGCGGAAGGGGGAATGACGCGAGCATCAACGTCGTCAAGGTGGTTATCAACGACAATGGGGGAACAAAAAAGGTCTCCGACTTCCCTCTGTTCGTCAACGACACACCGGTGGTGTCCGGCGAAACCAATTACTTCCCCGCGCCCGCGGATGCGTATTGGATCACCGAAACCAAGAACCCCAACTACGTTCAGTCGTTCTCCGGCGACTGCGACAGGAATGGCAGCCTTGGAGCCTATGCGGGAGACAATTACTTCTGTGTCATCACGAACGACGACATCGGCCCGACCGTGGTCGTTCCGCCCGTGCCACCATTCATCGACGTGGTGAAGGTGCCAAGCCCTTTGAACCTGCCTAACGGCCCTGGCATGGTGAACTACACCTACACGCTCCGAAACATTGGAACGGTTCCCGTGACCGACATCACGATGGTCGGGGATTCCTGCAGTCCCATCACCTTGGCCTCCGGCGACACCAACTCCAACGGCAAGCTCGAGGTCACTGAGACCTGGAAGTACACCTGCTCCAAGACAGTCTCCGAGACCACCACGAACACTGTCACCGCGACAGGCTGGGCCAATGGCATCAGCGCGATCGACATTGCCAGCGCCACGGTCGTCGTCGGCCCGCAAGTGCCTCCCTTGATCCACGTGAAGAAGGTTCCGACCCCTCATTCGCTGCCTGCTGGCGGCGGAACGGTCACCTACAGCGAAGAGGTCACCAATCCCGGCACGGTTACATTGAATAATGTCGTTCTCAAGGATGACAAGTGCGCTCCGATGAGGCTCGTCTCCGGCGACACCAACTCCAACGGCAAGCTCGAGGTGACTGAGACCTGGAGGTACACTTGCCGAACGAATCTCGCCAACACCACGACAAACACTGCCAAGGTGACTGGCGAGGCCAACGGCTATAAGGTAACCGATGTCGCGATCGCCACGGTCCCCGTGGCCACTGCCATTCCGAAACTGCCGAACACAGGTTCCCCTGCGCAAATGGGTCTCGTTTGGCCCTTGGTCGCAGGCGGATTGCTCATAGTTTCGCTCCTTCTCTACATCTTTTGGAAAAAAAAGGCCGTATAATCGACCTATGAAGCTTAAACTCGAATAAAAAAACACAAGAGCCAGACACAGTACCGTCTGGCTCTTGTGAATATGGCTTATTGTAAAAACTATGAAATTGAATAGTCAATCCAAGCAAAGCCGTCTGATCCTTGCGGGATTAATGCTCCTTGTCCAAAGCTCAATCCTGATCGGCTCGGTTTTGGCAAGCGGTGCCGCCTTCAAGGATGTTCCGGGCACGCATCCGAACATCGACGCAATCAATTACATTTTGGCCCAAGGAATTGTCAAAGGCTATCCCGATGGCAGCTTCAAGCCCGACAATGCCATCAATCGCGCCGAGTTCACAAAAATAATCATTGAGGCCTATTTCCAGGGGCAGGCCACGGGCAGTGATTGTTTTCCGGACGTCGGCACGGAATGGTTCGCAAAATACGTCTGTTTCGCCAAGGCGCGCAATATTATTTCCGGAAACCCTGACGGAAACTTTATTCCTGCCAACGACATCAATTTCGCCGAGGTATCGAAAATTCTGGCCAATGCCAATGGCTCCGTGGTGACAGCCCCGGCCATTCCGGCCATTTGGTATAAGCCCTATGTGGAAAAGTTGGCCGAGGCCAATGCCATCCCGACTTCAATTACGTCTTTTGGCCAGAAAGTGACCCGGGGGGAGATGGCGGAGGTGATCTATCGGCTGAAGGCCGCGCTCACGAACTTGCCTTCCAAAACCTATGAGGCGCTGAACATTGAAAATTCTGTCACCATCCCAACGCAGGAACGGGTAAGCTCCGGCTTGCCGGTGCGCCTTAAAATTCCGGGGATCAATGTCGATTCCCCCATCGAGTATGTGGGCCTCACGGCCGATGGGTCGGTGGATGTGCCGAAAGACCCCGCCAACGCGGCCTGGTACGACCTGGGGCCGCTCCCGGGAGATGTCGGCAGCTCGGTCATCACGGGCCATGTCGATTGGTGGTATGGCCAAAAGGGGGTGTTCGAAAATCTGATGAAGGTAAGACTGGGCGACAAGATCATCGTGCGGAACGACAGGGGGGAGGATATTTCCTTTGTGGTCCGTGATATTCAGAATTTTGACCCCGCGGCGGTTGCGACCGATGTTTTCGTCTCAAATGACGGGAAGGCGCACCTCAATCTCATCACTTGCGAGGGGGTCTGGATCAAGAGCGCCCAGCAATATTCCCAGCGGTTGGTGGTGTTTACGGATAGGGTAACGGAATAATAACCAAGCTCTAACGCTCTTATGATGAAGAATCCATTCAAAATTATTTTTTTGGGTTTGATGTTGATCGGCACAGGATGCGCGCTTTCCCCAAAAACCGTTGCTCCACCTGTTCCGAAGGAAAGCTACCACGCCAACATCGTCAAGGATACGCAAGAGAACGACTATTTCCGCCGTGTCCTGTTCACCGGCCAAAGGAGCCAGCTGGTCGTTATGAGCATCCCGCCCGGGGGCGAGGTTGGGGAGGAAACGCATAAGTATACCGAACAAACCCTTTTTTTCCTTTCGGGAACAGGCGAGGCCACATTGGATGACCAGAAATCCCCAATCGGCCCCGGCGATGTGGTCGTCGTGGTCCCTGGCACCAAGCACAACTTCACGAATACCGGCGCCGAACCCCTCAAAATCTATACCGTCTATGCTCCCCCCAATCACATCGACGGCCGCGTGCATCGCACCAAGGCCGAAGCCGATGCCGACACGGCGGACGAGGCTTTTGGCAACCAAAAGCCATTGGAATAGACCCAATCGTATGTCAGATTAGATCAGGAGGCTCAACGGGGGTAGGGTCCGTGGCTATTCGATCGAAAGGATCTGGAATCCCTTTTCACGGAGGTCGGCCTCAGGCCAAAACAGCTGGTCGATTTTGAACTTTCGGATGTACGTCACCTTTTTTTCGGTTTTGCGCCCCGTGTATTGCTTGGTCTTCGGATCCCATTCCTCCAAAACGAGGATGTCGCCCTCATTCGCCTCAAAATCGTTGAGCCTGAGCTCGAACTTCTTCTTGCCTGAGGTAACGGCATTGAAGTACTCGGGCCAAATTTTCTTGCGGATGAATGTCATATGCGAATATCTCAGATTTCTGACTTTTGATTTTTGATTCAAATGTAAAATTTAAGATTCTGAAATCAAAAATGAAATCAGAAATATGAAATCTCAAATCAGAAATTAAGTTACGCCCCATGGCATTTTTTATACTTCTTCCCAGACCCACACGGGCACGGGTCGTTCCGACCGGCCTTGGGAACCGCGGGTTCCTGGGCTTTGGTGGCCATGCGCTGGGCCACGCGGGCCTCGGGCGAGTTGGGGTTTCGCAGGGCGGATTGGGTGATGTTTCCCTCGATGCGGTCCTGGTTGGTGTTCAGCTTGTTGGGGTCGATCTCGGATTTGGGCAACGCGCGGGCCGGCGCCTCCACATTGATCTGGACCTTGAACAGGGTGTTGATCACATTGTGCTGGATGGCTTCCAAAAGTTTTCGGAACATGTGGAAGGCCTCCTGTTTGTATTCTATCAGCGGATCGCGCTGGGCGTAGCCACGAAGACTGACCGCGTCGCGGAGGTTGCTCATCTCGTCGATGTGCTCCATCCACAGGGTATCCACCACGCGCAAAAGGACGCTCTTTTCCACTTGGCGAAGGATGGCGGGGTCGCTGAGCGATTCCTCCTTCATGCGGTATTCGGTGTTGAAGACATTGTTCAAATAATCCACAATCTCGGCGGGCTCGGCCAGCTTCTCGAAATCCTGGACATCCAACTTCATGGTGTCCGTGGGCAGGAGCGCGTTCACCGCGTCCGCGATGCCCTGCAGGTCCCATTCCTCGCGAGCGGGCGTGGCGGTTCGTGAGCCGACAATCGCCTCCGATTCCTTGCGGATCAGGTCCAAAATATCCTGTTTCAGGTTTTCGTTTTCCAAAATTTTCAGTCGGCGCGCGTAGATGATCTCGCGGTGCTTGTTCATCACGTCGTCGTACTCGAGCAAATGTTTGCGGATGTCGAAGTTGTGGCCCTCCACGCGTTTTTGGGCGGATTCGATGCTGCCGGAGATCATGCGGTTCTCGATGGGCATGTCCTCGGGCAGGCCCAGTCGTTCCATCATGTTCTTGATGCGGTCCGCGCCGAACAGTC
>CAZURX010000066.1:0-6726 GCA_964623015.1 uncultured Candidatus Peribacteria bacterium | reverse complement strand
AACACGATCATGGACATGTCGGCCAAGCTGGTGAACGCAGGCTACACGGGTTCGGATGTGATCATCGGTTTTGGCGGCGGCATGGTGACCGACCTGGCCGGCTTTTTGGCCTCGATTTACATGCGTGGCGCGCATTACGTAGCCATTCCCACTTCGCTGATGGGCATGGTGGACGCGGCGATCGCGGGGAAAACCTCGATCGACCATGTCGCCAAAAACATTTTGGGGACCATTTACCCTGCCCGGTTTGTGATGGTGGATCCTGATTTCCTAAAACATTTTGTGGAGAACAACCGGATGCCGGGCTTGTCCGAGGTGGTCAAATTCGCGGCCATCCACGACGAGACAATTTTCAAGGATCTCGAGGCGAAAAAACTGAACTTGGTCACTCTCATCAAAAAATCCATAAATGCCAAAGTGGAAATCACGGGAAAGGACTTGAGGGAGTCGGGGCACCGAAAAATTCTGAACTTCGGGCATACCTTCGCCCATGCGATCGAGGCCGCCTCGCACTATTTGTACAACCACGACCAGGCCGTGAGCATGGGAATGGTGATCGCAAACCATATCGCCCAAAAATTGGGTCTTCAAAAACCCGCGATTGGTGATAAGATCAAATCCACCCTGGAGCGCTTCGGCATGCCCACCGACTTCCCGCCCACCGTGAGAATCGAGGATTTGCTGGACTGGATCAAAAAGGACAAAAAGCGAAAGGGGGATAAAATCGCATTCGTCGTGGTGCCCAAGCTCGGCCAGGCCAAAATCATCCCCATGACCGCTGAAGAAATTATTAAATTGGCCCGCTAAAATCCATCACCCCCAATTGGACCCTCAATAAGGCCCTCGACTGGGTCCTCAATTAGGTCCTCGATCAGAATTATGAACGGTCACATCATCGCCATCACCGGAGGCCCTGGCTTGGGAAAATCCACGCTGACCAAGGCGTTGGCGGATCATTACCGTGCCTGGGCGATTTTGGAAGGCGAGGAGGCCGACCTGCCCCCTCGGATCCGTGAGGATATCCGCGACCACATCCGCATTCTTGAGCTGGACCTTTTCTTCCGCAACAAGAATGTGTCCGACTATCTCCGCGCGCTCAAGATCAAGGAGGAGGGCGGCATCGCCGTGCTGGACACGTTTTGGATGACCAACGATGTGTACATCGAGGAGTGGCTGGAGGAGGGGTTTGAGAAGGAACTGCTCCGACACATGACCCAAATGGACCGCGGTTTTCTGCCCCCGCCCGACATCACCATCTGCATCACCGCGACCGAGGCGACGATTCGAGAGATGATCATAAGACGGGGGCGGCAATTCGAAAAAAACGAGGCGGTCATAACCAAATTCATCGCCATGGCCAAGGCCCAAGAGGCGTTTTTCAGAAAAGCGGATTTGCCCAACACCTTCTACTTCGACCGAACGGGGCTGGATTTTCACAATCCTGAGGACTTGAAACGATTCACAGAAGTGATTGATAAAAACATCAACCAGTCAATCCCGCTGGCCGACCCTGTCGTCCGCTTCAGCCGCCCAAAGATAAAAGATGTTCAGGTATTCGAGACCGAAGAAAAAATCGCTAAGCTAACTTGAATCTAGATCCACTATTCTAGCCACTATTCTAGCCACTATTCTAGCCACGATTCTAGCCACGATTCGGACTCTATATGCAAAAAATTTTAATCGCCACCCGCAACCAAGGAAAATTCAGGGGCCTTATGGAGGGCTTGGGCGACTTGCCGTTTCATTTTGTGTCTTTGGCGGACGAAAAAATCGAGGGCGACCCCGTGGAGGATGGCGAAATCTATGAGGAAAACGCCATCGCGAAGGCTGAGTTCTTTGGCCAAAAAACAGGGCTGACGACGATCGCCGACGATTCGGGCATTGTGGTCGATGCGCTCAAAGGCGAATTGGGCGTGAAGACGCGCCGATGGGGCGCAGGTCCAAAGGCAACTGACGCGGAATGGTTGGATTTTTTCCTTAATAGGCTCTCGCGGGAAGAAAATCGTGCCGCCGAGTTCATCTGCGTGGTGGCCCTGTGGCGTCCTGGCAAAGAGACGATCACGTTCCGGGGGGAGACCAGAGGGATCATTATAGAAAAACCGGAGGTCGAAATCGAGCATGGCATTCCCCTCTCGGCCGTATTTCGACCCGATGGGCATTCGAAGGTGTATTCCGCTTTCACCAGGGCGGAGCTCGTTGACATTTCCCATCGTGGAAAGGCAGTTCAAAAGTGCCGCGATTTTCTTATGGAATATGCGAAAATTCCTAATAATTCAAATTTATGATTGATTCCTATGATGGTTCTCCCCACCTTACGGAAAACCAGCTATTGCAAACCTACCGCAATGTGTATGACAATATATCGCTCAACGACCATATGAAAATATGCGCATGGTGTGGAGAGCGTTTTCGCGAGATGGTGGAAGAAATCTTAAGTGAAAAGGTTGTGGTCACTGAAGAATTTTTTAGGAGAAGGGATAACAAGGCCAACCATGAACAAAAAAAGGCAAAGGTTGTTTGATTCGGTCTAAAAAAGCCCTATGGAAAAAATTCCTCCGCGAGAATCGGCCAAAGAAAATCCTGCCAAGTCAGGTCTTTTGGCCAAATTTCGCGGGTGGATCAAGTCGCACTTTGGTCGAAAGTATGATCCAGAATCAAGGGTGAGAGCTTATTCCGGAATCCGAGAGGAAATCCATGAGTTGAAGCCCAAGGAGCAAAAACAGGAGGCTCCCAAGGTGTCAAAGCAGGAAACGGTTCCGCCCTCTGTCCAAAAGATCCAAGAATCAAAGCCGACCGCCAAGTCCGAGCCTGCCAAGGACAAGCCCACATTTAAGATCAAGCCCAAAAAGGTGGTCCGGGATCTGAACCGCATGAGCGATGAGGAATTCGCGAAAAGACTGACGGGCGAAACACATCTGGAAGATGGGGAAATCCAGCGCATCGTCAATCCTTCCGCAAAAGATTTGGCGGCTAAAAACGAGCCTCCGAAAGACATCCGCCCAACCCTCAAGGATTATCCGGCTGTGCCCCAGGACGAACTGGACTTGCATGGCAAGAAGGCGGTGGAGGCGGAGAAGGAGATCAGGTTGTTCGTTCTTAGAGCCAAACGGCTTTCCAGGCGCCTGGTTAGAATTATTACTGGAAAAGGTCTCCATTCAGAGGAAGGCCAATCGGTTTTAAGGGAGGTGGCGGAAAGAAAGGCGACTGAACTCAAAAGGGAGGGGCTGGTGTTTGGCATTAAATGGGAAAAAGGTGGCGGCGCCCTGCTCGTTTACCTCACATAGCTCTTTGAGATAGCCCGCCAATCCCGTACAATATAATTATGAAGCTAAACGAAGCAATAAGACATTTCCTCGAGCACTGCGAAATCGACAAAAACCAGTCCAAGAGGACGTTGATTGGCTATGCCCATTATTTGGAGCGTTTTTTGGGTTTCGTGGGTTCATCCTCCGAAGCTTCCATTCTCCGTAGCAATGCTACTGCGAAGGATGAATCAGCGAAGGAGGGAGACATTGAGTTGGAAAAAATCAACTTGGAATTGGTCAAAAAATACCGCCTTTTCCTGAACCGAATCGAAATCGGAAAAAACCATGAAAACCTGAGCCTCAAGACCCAAAACATCCACATCATTGCCCTGCGATCTTTCCTGAAACACTGCGCCAAGAACGATTGGCCCACGCTCCCGCCGGAAAAGGTCGAATTGGCCAAACAGCCTGACCGCATGGTGGAATATTTGACGCGCGAGGAATTGGAACGGCTTTTTGCGGCCGTGGATACCACCAAGATCACAGGAATGCGCGACCGCGCGATATTGGAAATGCTCTACAGCACGGGCCTACGCATCAGCGAACTGACCGCCCTCAACCGCCAAAACGTGAATTTGGACCTCGGCGAGTTCCACGTGCGCGGAAAAGGCCAAAAAGTGCGCATTGTTTTCATTTCCGAACGCGCCAAGACCTGGCTTTTGGATTATTTGGATTTGCGGGAAGACAGCTACGAGCCCCTCTTTCTGAACCATGGTCGAACACGCAAAAAGAAGTCGGAGGATCTTGATCTCAAGGGCGAGCATCGCCGGCTGACCGAATACACGATCCAGGAGATGGTGCGAAACACGGCCATTCGGGCGGGCATCACCAAACATGTGACCCCGCACACCTTGCGCCATTCTTTCGCCACTGAGCTACTCCTAAACGGCGCGGACATTCGTTCCGTGCAGGAGCTTTTGGGCCATTCAAGTATCACGACCACGCAAATCTACACCCATCTCACGAACAACAAGCTGAAAGAGGTGCATGGGAAATTCCACCGCTAGATCTCCATGGGCGCTCCGATTTTGGCTCCAGTTGTGGCTCCTGTGGGGGTCCACTTGGCGCTCCAATGGTTGGATTTTAAAAATGCTCGAGCCTTTCTATCGGAGCATCCATCGGACACCGATCGGAGCTCCCATTGGAGCACCCACTGGAGCCTCTATTGGAATTTATTTCATCATCTCCTCCACCTGCGCCAGCAATTCTGGGGTTAAGTTGACCGCCATCGGCACGGGCAGCGTCTTTTCACCAATTTGAAGCTGGATCTTCTGTTTTCCAGGATGCTGTTCCAACAGTTTTTTGAGATTCAGGAAGAATTCCTTCCCAACCTCCCGGTTTACCAAAATGGTGAATGTGTTTCCTGGCCCCTTGGCGCTCTCGGCGACCGGCTTTACTTGCTTGTCGTCGATGTTGAGCGCCTCCTCGGCGTTCTCGATCTCCTCCGCCTCTTCGTCCTGTCGGCTGACACGATCAATGGTCTCGCCTTCGGTCCACAGGCCGTCTCGTTTGGCGACCTCCTGCAACTTGTCCAAAGGCACGGCTGTGGCCTTGTTCACGATGATCTGCAGGTCGGCCCCGCGCTTTTCCAAGGTCCCGTCGATAAAGACGATCGAATCCTCGACCAGCACCCCCGAGCATTCGCCATAGGTTTTGGGGAACATGACCGCGTCCGCCTTGCCGAACGGATCCTCGATCGACAGCATGGCCATCATGTCGCCCTTCTTGGTCACCACCTTGCGGAAGGTGGATAGCAACCCCCCGACCTTGATGGGCTTGCCCACGGTTTTGTGTGGCAATTGATCAAGCGGAATAAGTTTTTTCTGGAAATAATTTTTGAGCCCCGCGAGCGGATGGGAGCTGACGTACAGCCCCAGATAATCCTTTTCCCATTTTAGACGCTCGCTAGCGGTCGCAGGCACGGTCTCGGGCAATTCCAAATGCTCGATGGGCGTCGTGTCGGCAATGGCATCGAACAGCCCCGCCTGGCCTTCCAAATGGGAGGCATCGGCCTTTTTGCCGAACTCCGCGACCCGCTCGTAGTTGAGCCCAATCTGCTTGCGTTCGCCCAAACTGTCCATGGCCCCGCTAAAGGAAAGGGCTTCGAGGGATTTTTTGTTGAGCACCTTGGCCGGCACGCGCCGGGCGAAATCCTCGATGGACTTGAATTTCCCTTCCTTTTCGCGAGCCTCGATGATCACGCGGACGGATTCGTCGCCAAGTCCCTTGATGGCCGAGATTCCGAAGCGGATTTTGCCGTCCTCCACGTACGTGAATTTGGAAAGGGACTCGTTCACGTCCGGAGGCAGGACTCGGATCCCCATTTGCCCGCACTCCCCGATCTCGATCACGATGCGGTCGGTGTTGCCGTAATCCGCGGACATGAGCGCGGTCATGAATTCCGTGGGATAGTGCGCCTTCAGGTAAGCGGTCTCGTAGGCGATCATGGCGTAGCAGGCGGCGTGCGACTTGTTGAACCCGTAGCCAGCGAACGGCTCCACCACCTTTTCGAAGATCATCACGGCCAAGTCGCGCTTGAATCCGTTTTTGACCCCTCCCTCGATGAATTTTTCCTTCTGGGCCTCCAATTCCGAGGCGATCTTCTTCCCAATGGCCCGGCGGAGCAGGTCTGCCTCGCCCAAACTGAACCCCGAAAACGCCTGCGCGATCTGCAAGATCTGTTCCTGGTAAATGGCGATGCCGAAGGTGGTGCTCAAAATCGGCTCTAGGGAGGGATGGATGTAATGCACCGCCTTGGGGTTGTGCTTGCCCTTGATGTAGTCGGGGATCCATTCCATGGGCCCGGGACGGTAGAGCGACACCATGGCGATGATGTCCTCGAATTCCGTGGGTTTCAGCTCCTTCAGATATCGTTTCATGCCCGAGGATTCCAGCTGGAACACGCCAGTGGTCTCGCCGCGGGCGAGCAGGCTGTAGGTTTTTTTGTCGTTGATGGGGATCTTTTTCAGGTTGATCTTCTTCCCCTTGGTGCGCTCGATGATCTTGAGGGCCGTCTGCAAAATGGTCAGGTTCTTGAGGCCCAAAAAGTCCATCTTGAGCAAGCCTAGCGCCTCAAGCGACTTGGCCTCGTACTGGGTGATGATGCCATGCTCGTCCTTGGGGGTGTGCTGGAGAGCCGTGTAGTTGGTCAGCGGCTCGTCGGCGATGACCACGGCGCAGGCATGGACGGACACGTGGCGCACCGCGCCCTCGAGCTTGAGGGCGTTGGCCATCACCTGCTTGAAGATGTCGGAGGTTTCGCTTTGGGTCTTCAGTTCCGGCGACTGTTCCAAGGCCTCCTCCAGTGTGGTGCCTGGCTTTTCGGGAATCAGCTTGGCGAACTCGTTCATTTCGCTGAAGGGCACGCCGAGCACGCGGCCAACATCTTTCACCGCGGCGCGCGCCGCCATGGTTCCAAAGG
>CAZURX010000065.1:4658-6753 GCA_964623015.1 uncultured Candidatus Peribacteria bacterium | reverse complement strand
CGCGCATCCACATGCCGGACCTCGAGGATGCCCAAGAGGGGAATGTGCTGATCGCCAAGATCGAGAAGAAATCATTTGAGGATCGGGAAGTCCTGAAAAACCAAGAGTTCCGCGTGGCCAGTGGCGAGCGCATCCTGATTCAGGGTCCCAATGGCTCTGGAAAAACCACTTTGATGAACATCATCGCGGGCCGCGACAAAGATTTTGTCGGCTCCGTGAAGCTCCGCCATCCCGATAAGGTCGGCTATCTGCGCCAGTTTTGCGATCTGGATTTGGAAAACACCGTGGTCGAGGAATTCGGCAATCGGACCAAGGTCGAGTACACCCTGCGCCGAGCGATTTTGGCCAACTTTCTGTTTCCCGCCGAGTTCATGGACACCGCCGTCAAGAAGCTGAGCTTCGGCCAGCAGCGCCGCTTGGAACTGGCCATCCTGCTCACCAACAAGCCAGATCTCCTTTTGCTCGACGAGCCGACTAACCACCTCGACATCTTTATCCGCGAGGATCTCGAAAATTTTCTGATGGATCAGAGCGTCGCCATGATCGTCATCTCGCATGACCGGTATTTTGTGGAAAGGCTGAAGGTGGGGCGGACAATAGAATTGAGGTAGGCTTATTTGAGCCGAAACCCCATCGGTTCGGGGTTTTTGGGTGGTGTCGCATCGACCGGGAGCGGCTTCGACAGTTTTTCGATGGCGTTCCAGACCTTTCGGAATTCCTGATCCGCTTTGTTGGAATTTTTGAGCATGAATGAGCGTAATTCGGAAACAGCTTCCGCAAGTTTAATATTTGACTCAAAAATGTGCTTCATCCGGACAAACGCCCTCATGATCTCAATATTCACCGCAATGGCGCGTGGGCTATGCAAAACACTCGAAAGCATGGCCACACCTTGTTCGGTAAAGGCATATGGGAGTGTGCGCCGGCCTCCTCGGCCTTTTGACATCACAATTTGTGATCTCAAAGAATTGGCTTTGGAAGTCGCAAATTGCGACTTCCAATTTTTAAACTCCTCTGGTGAGAGCTGAAACATGAAATCTTCAGGGAATCTCTCGATATTTCGTTTTATAGCCTGAATGAGCGAGCGGGTTTCAATGCCGTAAAGGGGTGATAGGTCATAATCCAGCATTACTCGCTGGCCGCGAATGAAAAAAATACAATTTTCGATCCGTTCGATGGGGACAACAGATTGGTTCATATGCAAAAAATTATTGAAATTTGAAACTTGAAATTGGAAATTTGGGGCTCGAGCTACGAATTTAAAATATCATTTGTAGTATGGTGAACTTTTGTTTACTAGTCAAGAAAAATTCATATAGAAAAACCCCCACATTTCCAGGCGTGGGGGTGTTGAGTTCTGTTTCGTCAGCCGACTAGATGTCGGCGTTTGTTAGGGCGATAATCTCGCGCTCGTGGTTGACTCTTACCACGATTCCATCTTCTTTCATGGATCCTTCCAGGCGAGAGTCTTCCGTACCGCAGAGGTATGTCCGCAGCGCGTGGCCTTCATTTCTCTCGATTATTGGGAGAAAATCAGGCTGATCTGGGAGATTCGAGTACAACTCGATATCTTGGGCAGTGGCCGATGGCGCTCGCCTTATGTCCATACAATACGTATACGATCCGCTTAGCAGGCTGGCCACCTGGATTTCGTCGTTGGTCATCGGCACTTTGGCCACCATTTCAACAAAACGCACCTTGCGTTCGAGGGTTTGCACCTCGTGTTTGGCCTCGGCGGTCAGGCCAATGGCGACAGCAAGGGTTACAAGGTTGCTGGTAACGGCCATGATAATCAGAAACTTCAGAGGCTTCTGCATACGCACTCCCCGGTCGCATTGCGACCATTGTTTTCAAATTTGATGACGAAACAGAGACTGTGTAAACACGGAAGCATCCAAATTGAATCGAATCGTCCGTGCTAACTCGTCTCTGCTTCAGCGGTGATTTTAAAGAGCGGATGAATTATATATTATTATGTCAAGCAGACAACTTAATTTACCAAATGCAGGGGGTCAATCGATATTTTACCCTTTTTATATAATTATTATACTCCTCCAAGTCACTGGACTGGGCTGGGCGTCCTAATGACAATGAT
>CAZURX010000065.1:0-4648 GCA_964623015.1 uncultured Candidatus Peribacteria bacterium | reverse complement strand
ATGATGGCCACGACGGTGGTAAATCATCGCCCAGTAATAGCCCAGGGCCGTTGGAATAAGGCCATACATAAAAACACCTCCTCATGCATCGGGTGCCTGACGGCTGAATACGGACCCGTGGAGACGATCTTTTGCCCCTTTTCGACCTCCGAAAATCTCGGGGTGTGGCTGTTTTCCCTAAACACCAGGAAAACCCAATAATAGGCTATCAGAATGATCGCGTCCGATAGGGTCGCAAGGGCCGTCGGTACCTAGGACCAGCCATGTCGGTGGTCGAATCAGAGCGCCGGAAAGCCCACAGGGAAGGTCAGGTTCGCTATTCTAATGCATGAGGTTCAAGGAAATGGTTTTCTGACGTATTTCCTTTTCCTTGAACCTCATGGGGGGTCAGGGATCGTTTTTCAAGAGATAGGGCACCACAAAAAAAGACGGGGATGGGGAGGGTTCCCAGAAAAACCAACACCTGCCAGTAGCGCAATGTGCCCGCGGGCACAAAGAACATCAAACCCGCGGAAGCCAATGCGAGAAGGAACAGGAAGGGCGTTTTTTCTTTGTCATTGGTTTTTTAGGGGCAGCGTAACCGATTTTTTCAAAACCCCCTCATCGCGCCAGGCGGATGAGGGGGCTGGATTTCAACTTTTAATTCTCAAAAAAATTATTCATTAGGCCAATTATTCAAAAGCCCCTGAGGAAGAAACCCATTTCCCTTTTTGGTTATACCCTTGGGCAATGTAATTTCCGTCGGTTCATTTTCCGGAAGCGAAGTTGCCTGTGGGTGAGGAACCGGAGTGCTGACAAACACATAGTTCTTTTCGGCGAATGTGTTTTTAGCCACGTCCAACACCTGCGCAACATTGCTCAAAAGCTCATTTTCAAACATTGCCGACACAACAATCACTTGATATTGACTTGGGTCAACATAGATATTGCAAGTGCCGTTTTCGTTTGTGACGCAAGAATTGGCCGCGTCGCAGTCCGCAACTATTTGGGCAAGGTTATTGCCAAGTGAGCTTACGCAGGCGTCCTGACGGTTATACGCTCGAGCCAAGGCTCCAGCCAAAGGCGATTGACCTGGAGCGGCGCCGGGAACATTGGAGCCTTTTACCTCAACCGTAATTCCATTTGGGCATCCTTCATATTGGGCCGTGCCCGTTTTAGAGGGGCAAAAGTCAGCGAATCCCGATACGCTGTCCCCATCGGAATTGACACCGTTTAGATCCCGAACATTCATTTTGCATGTTTTCTCAACCGAATATTTATGACCGGGCACAACATTGAATGTGCAGGATTTTGGAGCAAACTGATTGCCCACTTTTTCCACCCAGCTTACGTTAGCCTGTGCTTGCGTAGCTTTGCATAATCCAAAATGAAGGGTTTTGTCATTTTGAGTTCCATTCGTTCCGTGGCCCGCGGTGACTTGTTGCGCTTGAACTGTTCCCGCGCCGGTTATCTTGACGCTGGCTCCAACGCCGCCAACCACCTCTATTTGAACAGCGGTGTTTTCATTGCCCTTAACGTTTTCAAAGAATCTCAATTGGCCTGTCGGGTAGCAGTTATTGGGCAGGTTGGCATCGCATCTCATGCGATTGTTGTGGCCAACCACCATATCCAAGTCGCCATCCCTGTCGAAGTCGGCGGCAACCACGCCATTGCTTCGGTTGTGCTCAAAGAAGTCGCTTATGGGCATTTCCGAAAAGTAGCCTTGTTTTGTTTGGGCAAACAAGCGACCGCGCGTGGAAGGATAGTCCGTATCGCCCAAATAAAGATCTTTCCACCCGTCGTTGTCAAAGTCTAAAACGGCGTTATTGATATGTCCCTGGTTCCATCCGGGAGACGAAAGATCATATTCAAGGCCTATCGCCTTTTGCATAGCCCTATGGAAGGTGATGTTGCCACCATTTGCGGCGGTGGTGTTCCACAAAACAGTAGACCTATCGGCACCCGAACCCGCCCAATGGTGAGCTATTTCACCCGTCAAAAGATCGAATTTTCCATCGTTGTTGATGTCTTCGCACACAGCGCTGAAGCTGTTTCCGCCTAGTCTCTCAGAAGTCGTGTCAAAGGCATGATACCAATTGAATCCGGTGCCCACCAATGCGTTGCAATCATATTCCGGCAAAGGAGCCTTAACATTTTCACAACCCTCTTCTAGCGGATTGATTGCGCAGTAGCACATCGCATAAATGTTGTCCTCCCATTTAAGGTTGTCATCCGATGCGTATCCGCTTGAAACGGATCGGTCCACGAAAGATAGGCCCTGTTGCTGGAAAAGCTTATTCGGAGAGCGATTGTAAGAAGACGCAAGAAGATCGGGAAGGGTGTCGTTGTTCAGGTCGCAAGCCGCCCCCCCTTTTCCTATTGTTTTGGATCCGCTCAATTCCACAGGCCCAGTTACATTCGCAAAGTTATAATTTCCTTGGTTAAGCAAAAGAATGTCTTGCATGGGAATGCCGTCTTCGCCCCTAACCAACCATAAATCAAGATCTCGATCCTTATCCGGATCAATGAAGGTGGCGCCCATTACCGTGCCGGTTGTGTCGGGGCTATTCAATGCAATATGCATTGCAAGTTTTCCGTTGGCATATCCATCGTTGGCCAGCAAAAGATTGTATTGCCTGGGGTTGGAAAGGAATATGTCTTCGTCGCCATCGTTATCCACATCTCCCACGGCGGCGGTGGCAAAGGGGATTTTGTTCAAAGGAACTCCCCCTATCATAATATCCGCAAGTCCTTGGTCTTCCACAAATTTGCCGTTTTTGTCATTCATCAGAATCCACACATGAAAAGTGCCTGGAGTAGCGGCGCGCCTTACCAACAAATCGGGGTAGCCGTCGTTATTAAAGTCGCTTGTGCTTATGGCCTTACCTTCTGTTAACGCAGTTCCCTCTGTTGGGCTTGCGTTGGTCACGCCACACATCACAGTTGAAGGCAGGGCTGGATTTTGGGCGGAGCCCAAAACATCCATTATCCCGCATAAGTTTCCAACCGTTGGCACCGCCATGAAATTAGCCAATGACTGAGAGCCGCCTGGAAGGCTAGAAATTAATTGTTGGAGAGTGGTATTTGGTGCAACAGGGCCGCTTAGCATCGCCTGCAATGCCTGAAGGGTAGCCATGTAATTAGGGGCAAATGCGAGATTGTCATATGCACCGGTGGCGCAAATATCCAATGTCATTGAATCGGTTTTGCTGAATGGAGGAGCACAATTTGAAAGGTCCGGCCCAAATGATAATTTGTTGAGACCCCACTCGGTGCTTTTTTCCACAAAATAATCTTCACCTTCGGCATAAGAGCTATTGCACGAAAGAGGCGCTCCCGCATCCGCAGGGCAGTTGATCGCATTTTCTCCGGCATCCAAAGCGCCATTTCCACAATTGGTGGTGCAATATTCATCAGTGGCGCAATCGCTGTCGGCGCAATCAATTTCATTGTCTTTGTCGTTATCCTGTCCGTCGAAACAAAGTTCGGCGCCCGGATCCTTGCAGAAGCGACCAACAACACCATTGCAGGCAAATGGATCTGCAAGGCAGTCGGATTCAGAGGGGCAAGCTACGCAGTTTCCAAAAAATGCCTGTGGATTTACGCTGCCATCGCACGTCAGATTATCGTCACATGACGAAAGATCGTTGGTAAAGCATTGATTGGCGCTATAAGGATAGATATTAAGAGAAAAGGCGCCGCATGTTGAACCATCGCAAGGAACACCATCCTCCGCGTTGCACCATTGGTCCGCAACAATGTAATAGGTTTTTTCAGCCGCCGTATCGTTAGCTAAAGTTACATTTTCGCTAAACGGAGAAACCATATTCTTATCGGACGCATCTCCGCTTCCGCAAGTTTGAGCGCTAAAGTCTTCGCAATCATCAATAACATAAAGAACGGTATCCGAAGAACCCGTGTACGTTATTGTCACTTTCGAGTTGGCAGGAAGGGTTAGCGAATAAACAAACTCTTTCCCTTGGGCATCATAAAGCGGGCAATTTGCATTTGCGGGATTATATAAGGAAGTGCCAAGACAAGTGTCTCCGCTTACGCTCATTGTCTGTCCGTTCCAGGTCCCCAAAGATGTGGCACTGCACTCAACAGGCTCGGATTCATTTACACAAATGGCACTGCAGCCGTCGTCATCCACCGTGTTTCCGTCGTCGCACTGCTCTCCAGTTTCAACAATGCCGTTGCCGCAAATAGAAAGTTCTTCTGGCTGGCAAACAACAGTATTAGGAAGAGCAGGTCCAACATATTGTGCGAATAAATCTGTAATTGCGCAAAGGTTAGCAACATTAGATGTGTTTTGGAAGTTGCCAAGAGCTGCAAGGCCACCTGGCAAACTTGATATCAAGTTTATCACAGCGCCGCCGTTACTGTTTAATAAAGCGATTAAAGCATCCAAAGTATTTTGCGGAAATAGCTCTGAATCGTAATAGCCTGTACATATATCGACTATATGGTTCATTGCAGGCATAAATGGTGATGCTGCACCTGGGTTGGTTAAAACGGCTGGGTCAATAGTGCCATTTGGCGGTGAACATTGGCTTAAATCAGGTACTGCCGCACACATAATAGTAGAAGGTAGATTTGGATTACCTAGTGAACCCAATAGATCTGTTATAGCGCACAAATTACCAACATTTGGCAATGCTTGGAAAGC
>CAZURX010000064.1:0-6777 GCA_964623015.1 uncultured Candidatus Peribacteria bacterium | reverse complement strand
AAAAACATCAGCCATAGGCTGATCCGCCTATGGCGGAAAAAATAAACCCATCATGGTTAGTGGCACAGGATCCCGTACAAAGCCTGTTATAAGGAATTTCAATACCCCTATTTCAAAAACAAAATGCTTTAATTAAAAAATATTACTATAAACTAAAATAATATATTTGCATAATATTTAAAAATATGGTATTATAGTCTATTAAACAACTAAAAAACAAACACCATGCTCAAAAAAATCGCGAATCACTTTCGATATTTCCGTGGGGCTTATTTGGCTTTTGCCGCAACGGTGATGACCGTGGCCGGCCTGGCCTCCTACCAGCCCGACGAACCCTTTTACAACGACGACAGCGCCTGGCTCATGGCCAGCGTCCTGCAAACCCCCAAGCCCAATCCCTATACCCATGGGGAATTTGTCGTGGATGTCGTCAAGCAACTGAAAAGGTCCAGTTGCTTCAAATCTCTTTGCGCCGACATGAAGGGTGGAACCCCTGAAGAGAAGGCGCGTTGCGAGCTTGAAAAGCGCGACGTGTTCGACAAGCCGACCAATTACAAATGGTACGACGAAGAGTTCAATCGGGCCGAGGCCATCAAAATCATCGTGAAGTCCTTTAAGCTTCCCGTGGTCGAAAACGCCAAACAACCCTTCACGGATGTGGAAGCCGACGCCTGGTATGCCCCGTATGTGGCCGCCGCGGTTAAGGCAAAACTGATCAAGGACAGCCGCACCCACAAGCTTTTACCAGACGAAACCGCCAAACTCACTTGGACAAGGGTGGCCCTGAGAAAAACCAATCTTAAACAACTGTGCACTGAATAAAACGACGACCCCACAATTTTCACCCTTAACAACATGAACAAGAGAAAAACAAAAAACCAATTTTTACTTAGCGTGTTGGCGGAAGCCATCAACGATCCAAAAAAACTGCATGGCTGGGTTTTTGTGGTGACCCTGTTCTCGGTGGCCTCTTTGCTTTTCTCCCAAACCGCCATTTATATGGCGCTCAGGTGGAAATTCGGCGGGAGCTAATTATTGTCATAAATTTTCAATTCCAGACAATTTAATTAAATAATCAACTAAAACTATGTGCAAAAAAATTGAAAAACACCTCAAAAAACATATGACCCTTTATTTGGTTTTGCTGGTGGTTGTCGTGGTTTTGGTTTTAACTCAAACCGAATGGTTCGGCCAATTGATGCCTGAGCTTAGGGGGTACATGAGGATCTTCCCAAAAAAGATGAGATAGGCGGAATCGGCCAATTCCCCTGGCGTTTTTTTTAGCCTTTGTTTCATTGGATCATCCTACAAAAAGCCTAGCGCGGGCATGATCAATCCACAAAAGCTTAGCCCAACAAGCCTACCCATAACAATTAACATCTGCATTGTGTACAAAGCCCTCAAAAAACATCTCATTGCCCACAAAAGAGGATACATGCCCCTCTTTATTGGAGCCCTGTTCGCAACCGCGGCAGCGCTGTGGGCGCAAGCTGGCGTTTTGAGCAACCTTCTGGTGGGCAATATTTCATTCAATCCAAGGCAATCGCCACCCCAGTCCGTAAATTCAGGCAAACTGCCAACCATCATGCCTGAACACAACCCTCACGGCTCAACCGAAAAACCCCTGCTCAGGGATTTGCCCAAACAATGAGGACGACGGATTTTCATCAAAACAAAAGCAATTGCCATTCCCCCAAGAATGGGCAATTATGTTTTCGAACACATGGAACCAAAACCAAAAAATCATTCTTGGGGATATCTCATCATCCTTCTGATCGCGATTGTGGTCAGCCTTGGGCTTGTTTTCACCAAAACCGTCGATCTTGGCCAATTCATGCGGGCGCTGGTTGGAAACCTGACCGACGCCAGCAAATACTCCCTTCCCTCGGAATCCACCCCAGACACCCTGCCCGAAGCCAACCTGACCGGAACCCTGACCGTGACCACCAATCCAACCCGCGCCCAATACGAGGTGTTGGAAGCCGGCACGGGACTTGTTGCCATTTCCGAGCGCAGCAGCACGGAGCCGATGTCTTTGGCCATTGGCAATTATCGGGTTGTGTTCAAGCCTTTGGCCGGCTACGACACCCCGGCGGAAATCTCGACTTCGGTTGCCCTAAAATTTCCCGCGAAAATCAACGTTTCATACAAACCTTGGGCCGCTTGCACGGTGGCCGACTGGATTTGTTCGGAATGGTCGCCTTGTGAAAAAAACACCGAATACCGACGACGCACATGCTCCCAAACAAACCCACGCTGCACAGGCGCGGACTCGGTCCAACCGCTTCTATATGAAATATGCGCCGAATGCAAAAAGGAAAAAAGGTGCTAATTAACCCACAAAACCATGTTAAATAAAATCAAAAAAGACATCAAAACCCACAAGTCTTTTTACACAACCTTGTTTATCGGGACACTTTTCTTGGTGGCCGCCATTCTTTTTTCACAATCCCCCTCTCTCAATTCAATCCTCAGCGGAATGACGGGTAATATTAGTCGCCTGAGTGCCGTGAAGAGGACGGCCCTGCCTTTAAACACAGTTAAACAAATACCCAAAACTACTTCTTTCTCGGCACCAAAATCAGTCCAAACTCAACCCACCAAGGGTACTTTGACAGTCAACGTGACACCCTTGATCCCAGGAACAAGCTTTCGAGCCTTTTATAAGTCGGGAACTCTGCTGTCTCCAGGTATTATCGAAGGAACCCAACCTATCGAATACGGCGACTTTTTCATCAGAGGCACCAGCATAAACTCCGAAATCATTCCACCGCCCGACCAACATTTCAGCATCAACGACCAAAGCCCCAATGTCACCATCAACGTGGTATTCCAAGACAATCGAACTACGAGCGAACTTGTGGTTCAAACAAATTTGCCGAACGCGGCCTACACCATCACCAACAAAGACACCGGCGAGACAGTATTCGACCAAAATGGCGGACTTTCCCTTACGGACACAGCCTCCACAATGGGAGGATCGCTTTTTGCCAAATCCTTCAAGCTAAAACTTGGTGTCTATGTGATCAAATATGGGGATATCGATGGCTATCTGAAGCCGCAAGATTACCAAACGACCGTCACAAGGGTGGGGGTCACCGGCTACACCAAAGGCCTTTATGTTCAAAAATAAATCGAGCGACGCTGACAAATCCTTTTTGATCTGACGCGCCCTTCCCTTACAATCGCTCTATCATTTAACCCCTGAGGAGCGGCCCTGTGCTACCCCAATAGGGAAATGCTTGAATCGCTTGAAAAGTCCCACCCCCTCGACTATGCTCGGGGTACACACTTTTCTGTGCGATTTATCCTTACTTCATTGCGGCCCTTCGGCAGGGCTCAGGGCCTTATTCCGCTCGGACCGCATTTCTCACTACTCACATGGAACGAATTTTGGTCACCGGCGGCGCCGGGTTCATCGGCTCGAATTTCTGCAACCTGAACAAGAACAAGTTCGAAGTGGTGGCCCTGGACAACCTTTTTTTGGGCGACGCGGACAACCTGGACAAAGATGTGAAATTTATTCAGGGCGACGCCTGCAAAATGGAGGATTTGGACAAGGCGGGAAAGGTGGATTATGTGGTGCATTTGGCCGGCACCTCCAGCGCGCCCATGTTCATGGGCGACGGGTTTGCCAAGGGCTATGTGAATTCGGTCCAGTCGTTTGTGACCGTCCTCGAATGGGCGCGCAAAAACGGGGCCAAGAAGGTGGTGTACGCCTCCACGTCTTCGCTGTACGGCAACAACCCCTTGCCCCTATTGGAAACGCAGGTGGTCACGCCGATCAACCATTACTCGGTGACCAAAAAAATGTACGAGGATTGCGCCCGCTGCTACAACAAAGTCTACCCCGAAATGGATATTGTTGGATTCCGCTTCATGAGCGTGTATGGGCCCAATGAAGAAGCCAAGGGCATCTACGCCAATTTGATTTCCCAATTTTGCTGGGATATCGCCCGCGGTCTCTCGCCCATCATCTACGGCGACGGCACCCAAACCCGAGACTTCACCAACGTGCGGGACGTGGTTCAGGGGCTGACCCTGGCCATCGAGCACAAGGAAAAGCTTGGCACGGACGTGTTCAACATCGGCACGGGCCGACCCACCAGCATCAACGAGATCGTGCAGGCCCTCAACACCGCCTTCGGCAAGAAGATCGAGGCCACCAAAATCCCAAACCCCGTGAAGGAGAACTATGTGATGGGACAATACGCGGACATCTCGAAAATCACCCAGACGCTTGGCTACCAGCCCACCGTAAATCTGGAGGACGGCATCGCTGACCAAGTGAAAAATTTGAGGCCAGAAAGGATTCGGGGGACGAGCTCGGACCAGTTTAGATAACTCAACGGATCGTGGCTGGAATTGTGGCTAGAATAGTGGAACCAAAAATTTGGCCAATGTTCATCCACAATCCTAGCCACGATGCTAGCCACAATGCGAAATCATTTCCCCTAGAGGGGTTTTTTTGGTAAATTGTTCACGTGCTTTCCGTAATTTGTAACAAAATAATATGTATTTACTCATAGTTCTTCTCGTCCTGGCCGTGGGGTATGCCTTGTGGGCCTACAACAGCCTCGTCAAACTCCGCAACCAAGCCAAGGAGGCGTGGTCGGATATCGACGTTCAACTGAAACGCCGCTACAACCTGATCCCCAACATCGTGGAAACGGTGAAGGGTTATGCCACCCACGAGGAGGATGTATTGACCAAGGTGACCGAGGCGCGCGCCAAGGCCATCAACGCCAGCAACATCAAAGACCAGGGCGCGGCCGAAAACATGCTGAACAACGCCTTGAAGTCGTTGTTCGCGGTGGTTGAAAATTACCCGCAACTGAAGGCCAACGAGAACTTTATGCAACTCCAAAACGAGCTGGTGGACACCGAGGACAAAATCCAGTCCGCCCGCCGTTTCCACAACAGCGTGGTGCGCGACTTCAACACCATGGTCGAGCAGTTTCCTTCCAAGATTGTGGCCGACATGTTCAAGTTCACCGCTTTGGATTTCTTTGAGCTCCAGGACGAGTCCGAACGGGAAAACGTGAAAGTCAGCTTCGACAAGTCATCCTCCGCTCCTTCTTCGCCAAATCCGTCCTCCGCTAAAGCTTTGGAGGATTTGGCTTCGAAGGATGCTACGGAGACTCCAAAACCTGCCGAGGCGCCCCAAGCGCCCAAGGCCCCCGAAGCCCCAAAAGCACCTGAAGCGCCCGCAACCCCCGAGGCTCCCAAGGTCGAACCCCAAGGGACATTGCCGTTGGATGAGAAAAAATAAACCCTCACCGAAATTTTTAATTTTTAATGAATTCCAAATTCAGAATGATTCAATTTCTAAATGGATTTCATGTTTAAAAAATTATTAATTCAATCATTAAAAATTGTTTAAAAATTAAAAACTAAAAATTAAAAATTTTATGTCACTTATCGACACAAAAGAAATGTTTAAAAAAGCCCTGAAAGGCCAATACGCCATCGGGGCTTTCAACGTGAACAACATGGAACTCGTGCAGGCCATCGTGGCCGCGTGCGCGGAGAAAAAGGCGGCGGTCATTTTACAAATCAGCAAGGGAGCGCGGGAATACGCCAACCCGCTGTATTTGACGAAACTGATCGAGGCCGCGGTGGAGGAGCACCCCGAGGTGCCGATCACCATGCACCTGGACCACGGACCCGACTTTGAGCTTTGCAAGGCAGCGGTGGACGGGGGCTATACCTCGGTGATGATCGACGCCTCCCACGACAAATTCGAGGACAACATCGCCATCACCAAGAAGGTGGTGGAATACGCCCACAAAAAAGGCGTGGTGGTGGAGGCGGAGCTGGGGCAATTGGTGGGCTCGCAGTTCGACGAAGGGGAATCGGGCGGAAAGATCGGAAACGGCCTTTACACGGACCCCGACCAGGCTGTGGAGTTCGTGGAGCGAACCGGTTGCGACTCGCTCGCCGTGGCCATTGGAACAAGCCACGGAGCCTATAAATTCAAGGGCGAGCCTTATTTGGATCTTGATCGGCTGGCGGAGATTGCCAAAAAACTAAAGGGATTCCCCTTGGTTTTGCACGGCGCCTCGTCGGTGATCCCCGAATATGTGGAGCAATGCAACCAGTTTGGGGGCAAATTGCCCGGCGCGCGCGGCGTGACCGAGGAGCTTTTGAGCAAAGCCTCGAAACTAGGCATTTGCAAGGTGAACACCGACACGGACTTGCGACTGGCCATGACCGCGGCTATCCGCAAGGAGTTCGCCAATCACCCCGAGGCCTTTGATCCGCGCAAATATCTGGGGCCCGCACGGGAAGAGGTGAAAAAAATGGTCATGCACAAACTGGAGGTGTTGGGGAATGTGAATCGAATCTAAAACCGATGGAAGACCCAGTTGAGGACCTTTAGAGGACCCAATCGGGGACTATCCGTAAACGGAATGGTCGCCGATGGCCACGAACAGAGCGGTGTCTTTTTCGACCCAACGAAAAATGATTCGACAATGGTAATCGATCGAAAAAGACCAGTAGCCAAACCACTTTCCTTGGAGTTTGTGAATTTTTCAGGGTGGTATTTCACTATTGGCTCCACCGAGGCTTGCGCCCCAGCTTCTCTGCCTCCCACCTATCCTACACAGACCATGCCCAAACTCAATGCCAAGCTGCAGTAAAGCTCCACGGGGTCTTTTTGTCCTGCTGCGGGTAAGACGCATCTTCACGCCTATTTCAATTTCACCGGGTCCTTCGTCGAGACAGTGCTCTAGTTGTTACACCGTTCGTGCGGGTCGGAACTTACCCGACAAG
>CAZURX010000063.1:0-6929 GCA_964623015.1 uncultured Candidatus Peribacteria bacterium | reverse complement strand
TCAGCCGCCAAATCTGGTGGGGGCACCGCATCCCGGTGTGGTATTGCGAGGGTTGCATGGAGGTCATCGTCTCCCGGGAGACACCAAAATCTTGCCCAAAATGTCATTCGGAAAAATTGACCCAGGACCAAGACACGCTCGACACCTGGTTCAGCTCCGGTCTCTGGACGTTCTCGACCCTCGGCTGGCCCAAGCAGACGGAGGACTTGAAATACTTCCACCCGACCAGCGTTATGGAGACGGGCTACGACATCCTGTTTTTCTGGATCGCCCGCATGATCCTGATGACCACCTACGCGCTCGGCGAAATCCCGTTCAAGACGGTTTACCTGCACGGCCTCATCCGCGACAAGGAGGGCCGCAAGATGAGCAAATCGCTCGGCAACGGCATCGATCCGCTCGTCATGATCGACAAGTTCGGCGCCGACGCGCTCCGCATGAGCATGGTGGTGGGCTCCACTCCCGGCAACGATGTGCGCCTGTACGAGGAAAAGGTGGAAAACTACCGAAATTTCACCAACAAGCTTTGGAACGCCAGCCGCTTCGTGCTGGGAATATTGGATGAAAAGGGGGTGAAGTCGGAACCGAAGATTGACCCAAAAAAATTGTCCGACGCGGACGAATGGATCCTGGGCAAGCTCGCCGACACCATCAAGAAGGCGGACAAGGGGTTAGAGACCTTCAAGATCGGCGAAGTGGGCCAACTGTTGTATGACTTTTTGTGGAGTGATTTCTGCGACTGGTACCTGGAGCTTTCCAAGGGGGAAAAACAGAATCCCGCGGTGCTGTACCACGTGCTCAAGAACATCCTTCTGCTCCTCCATCCCTATGTCCCATTTGTGACCGAGGAGATTTGGGGCTCCCTGCCCGGCCAGGAGGGGCTGTTGATCCTTCAATCCTATCCCACGCCGGACAACAGGAAATACGAGGGGGGCAACATCAAGCTCCTCATTGAGTTGATCGGCAAGATCCGCTACCTGAGGGCGGAAAACAAGATCGACCCCGCCAAAAAAATCCCCATGACGATCTACGCCCACAATTTTTTGGAGGGAGTCGAAAAAAACAAGGCCGAACTCGTCCGTCTGGCCCGCGTCAGCGACCTGACCTTGGCCAAGGAAGGGCCAAAAATCGAAAAATCCGCGGCCGATGTGGTGGTGGGCATGGAAATCTTCATTCCCATGGAGGGCATGGTGGACCCCGTGAAGGAAAAGATCCGCCTTGGAAAGGAGATCCAAGCCATCGAAGGCTTCATCAAGGGGATGAAGGCCCGATTGGACAACCCCGGATTCCTGAAAAACGCCCCCGCGGCCGTGGTGGAAAAGGACAAGGCGAACTTGGCGCAAAACGAGGAAAAGCTGGCAAAGCTGATGGCCCAGTGGAAACAATTCTAAATGCCTAGTTTGTAGGTTGTAGTTTGTAGTATGTAGAAACTAAATTTTTTCGCTACAACCTACTAACTACAACCTACCCACTCAACAGTCTTGTTAAAAGGCCATTTTTTTGGTATAATATATAGATTAATTTTATACCTGTGGCGTTTGACCCAAAACCGTCGGCCGGCGTCAGCGAAAGCCCCCAAGGGGGTGGATCGGATTTGGAATTGATCCAAAATTTGGATCTGAGCGGCTCCGTGGAATCCATCAAGGCGCAAAGGGAAAGCATTCGGGCCGTGCAGGACGCCCTAGCCGGAATTTTGGCGAAAGCGAAGGAGAAAAACGAGGCAATGGACATCAGGATGGTCAAGCCCAAAGCTTTCGCTCGATTGGTGGAGGTGTCTGGGGTTGTTTTAAACGGAGCAGAGCAGGCCGCAATGAAAAAAATGGAGGAAGGGTTAAAAAAACTTAAATTTTTCAACCTGCCAGAGGAATACTGGAATCCTGTGATCGACAAAGCGGAACGAATAGCAGCCTCTCAAGCAAAAGAGCGCCAAGAGTTGAAGGCTCAGGTGGAACTCGGACGGATTCGTGGCCAGGTTGAGGCTGAACGCCCATCGGAATCGGCGGAGATCAATCTAGATTATTATTCGACCCGAAACAGAGCCTATTCCACCATCCAAGAACTTTTAGTGTCGAAAACGATCAAACCGGAAGAAGTCGGTGGCCTCATGAGCCAAAGTGGATGGAAAGCGTTGGAAGGAAGAGTTTCCGGGGCGACGCTGGAAACAGTCCAACAAATATCATCTTTGGACTCCAATGGGTTCGATCGGCTCGGGATGGCGACAATAGTCACCGCATCCCTGGATCAGTGGGCGCGGGACGAAAAATTGAATGAGGCGAAGGAAGGCGATAGCTTGTGGGACAAAGTGTCCGCGAAAACGAAAAAATTCTATCAGGAACACACGGGGTTTTGCCAATTCGCCCTGGTGGCTGCGGGCGCTTTTGTCGGATACAAACTGATAAAATATCTATGGGGGCGAAAAAAGAAAAATGTCCCGAAGGAGAATGGGGAGGGAGGATGGTTTCCAAGCCCATTGGGAATCGGAGCCCTCGCCGTGGCGGGAGTCGGAGTCTATTTGGGCCGTAATCGTATCGCGGCTTGGTTCAAGGAAAAATTTGGAGGGCTGATCGGCCAGGCGGAGGCGGTGAAAAAAGGCCAAAAAATTCTCGAGGCGGTACAGAAAGGCGACTATGCCGCGGCTTTCGAAATCTGGCAGGAACTTCCCGATACCAATCCAGAACTCCATCAAAAATCATCGGAAATGTTCAAGGGGCTTGGGGTGGGGGTTCCGATCGACGTGCTGAAAAACGCGGGGCCGATGACATACGAGGCCTACATGAAACAGCAGGACAGCCTGTTCGCCTTTTTGGACGGCAGAGCCAAAGAGTTCACGGGCGAAAGCTGGCTCGTCAGCCTTTACAAGGCTCGCACCGACCTTTCAAGTGGCGGGAAACGCCTGTTCAATGCGTTCAAAGCCCTGGAGGAAACAACGGATGCGTCGGGAAAACCCATTTTGGATAAAAATGAGGCAAAAAACAAAACCGTGGACGAGGTGTTGACCCTGCTCTTGAAAAAGGATTTAGTCTCCATAAAGGAACCAATCATCGCGAAAATGAATGGAGTGCCTTTTGAATCGAAAAATGAAGGAGGTGAAGTCGAGGCCGGTTATCTGGCCATGGCCGCCGAAGAGACAAAGGAAACCTATAATGGCCTTTTTTCGGACATCGCCCATGAAAGCCTTGAGCAACTTCCCCCCAAGGTCAAGGAAGTGATCAAAAAATACAAAACCGAAAACGAGTCGAACGAATGGGACAAGAAAAACCTGCTCGAAAAAGGGGCGTGGGTCGGTCAATATGTGTGGGACGTGGTTAAGGCGGTGAAAGAGGAAAACGGATCCAATCTGATGGTCAGTGCCGCCGGTATCTTCCTGTGGGTTGGCCCCAAGGAAACGGGCAAATGGACCTTGATCGGCAGCAACAAGGCCGTGATTTCCGCCTTCTGGGAACTGGCGACACTGGATCCCATGGGGGCGTTCGAGCATTATATGGCCGGTGCCACCCCGTTCATGATCGCGGGGGCGGGAATCGGGCTGATCACCAAAGGCCCCAGCGGAGCGATCAAGGGCGCTTGGACCGGAGCGAAACTCCCCTGGACCGTTGTCAAAAAAGAGGCCGAGATCATCACCAAGATCGGATTCTACGGAAGGCCCGATGTGATCAGGCGCTATGCCAGCCTTGGTCTATACAGCGCCAAGACCGAAATGGCCTACCGGGCAAAATGGCTAACCCATTGGAGCAGGGCGGCGAAAGAACGGCGCCTTGCGGTTTACCAAGCAGACCGATTGATCGCCTTAAGGGAAGAGCTGGCGCTTGCGAAAGAGCGATTGATGACCCCTGGCTTGGGAAAGGGGGCAGCCAAGGAGCTTCAAAAAAAACTGGAGGGCGAAATCGGCCGCCTCAAAGGTCGTTTGGACACCCTTGGCGGAGAAAAAATATTAAGGGCGAGGAGAGCGCTTCGCCTTGAGCAAATTTTTGGCGAAAACGCGGACAAGACGATTGGAATGATCCTGAAGGATCCAGCACTTGAAAAACTGTTTCTCGAGGAGGGTTCGCGAGATGTGGTGAAAGGGCTTCTTCAAACCAACCGACCTGAATTCTACGTCAAATTGCTCCAGGGCGAAGGGGGAAAGGGGCTTTTGGAAATCATCGAAAGAAAGGATTTGCTGAAAAATCGAAAATTTTTGGAAGTCATGGGGGATTTTGACACACTTTTCAGCCCCACGGGCGAAGTGGATCAAAAAGTGTTGGCGGAAATTGTGAAACGCGCCGAACAGTTGGATCTTCCCCTCTATGAGAAAATGCTGGCCAAAGTGCAGGGGGTCATTCGCGTGCCATTCAAGTTTGCCACGGTCAAAAACATATCGGCGAAATGGCAAAGCAGCGCCGAATGGGTGAGCCAGCGCAAGGCCATCCAGGCTTGTGTGCGATCGTTCGACAAATACCTGAAGGCCCCGGTCTCAAGCGCCTTGGCGCGGTTCAATGAATGGCGCGGCCCCAAATTCGGGCAGGCGGAACTGGAGGAATTGGTCAAAGAAAGGAATCCGACAAAGATCAAAAATTTCCTCAAATCAAAAGGTCTTAAAAACGTTGAGCGTTGGAGCGGTGAGCTGATCTCGGAAACCTCATCGGTCGACGATGTTAAATATTTGATCGAAGAAACGGCAAAACTCGAGGGAAAAATCGTAAAGTTCGCTCCCGAGGTCTCAAGGCTGACACCGTCGACCCGATTTATCAAGTACGCCAAATACGCGAAGCTCGTTCCCAAAGGGGCGGTGGGGGCGCTCGCCTTTGTGCCTGCGGCCTTTGATTTTTACGGTGCGGCCACCACTGAAAACAAGGAAATGGCGGGCAAGCTGGTTGAAAAAGGAATCGGGAACTCCGTTGCCGCAAGTGTGGAGGTTGGAATTTTATATGGGGTTGGAGCGGCGGCCGGAACCGCCGCGAGCGCCGCCCTTTTGGCTCCCACCTACATGTGGAACACCGGCTACGAGTCCGCCATGGAGCAGGCGAAACAGGCGGGCGAATGGGCCGCGGAATACGACCACGAGACCCTTGTTCACCAATGGCTGAGCACAGGGATTGGAACCGCGGGCGAGGCCTACCATCGATTTTTCACCACGGCGGACGAAAAGACGTACGAAGAGGCATTCAAAAAAACGCGAAAGGAAATTTTAAGTGCCATCTTCCTGTCTGAGGGGGAAAGGTTCCCCAAGGAAAACGAATACCGCATGATTTATTTTGAAAGGGAAAACGACTTCGCGAGTCCTGGGTTCGACTACGCCAAGGCCCTGGAAACCCTGCATGATTCGCGGTTGTTCGCCGAGGCGATGGCTGCTCGCGAAAAAGGGTTGGATCGTGTGGGAAAACTGGAATTGGCGAACGCCCGTTTTTCCCCGGAAGCGATCAACACAAGCGACATCATCGGGGTCACGGTCGCCTACAAACGCGAGGCGGCCCGTTTAACCCATCCTGCGCTGGCGGGCAAATTCGAAAAGATGTCCACAGGCTCGCTGATGGACCTCTATGGGGAGTTGGACAAAGCCTTCGCGAACCCCGACAACGTGGCCGAGTTTTCGAACAATGAAAAAATGGTGCGGCAAGAACTCAAGAATTACCTGTTCTACAATCGGCATATTGAGGCGGATGCGGCGCTTGGCGCCCGCTACCTCAAGGCTGTGGACGAAAAAGTCGTGGCCCGTCTGGGAAAGCTTCCCGAAAATGGGGAGGAGCTCAAAAAAGCTCGCCAAGAGGCGATGGAGGAAATAAAAAAAGACGTGGATGTTCGCTCGGCCCTCGCCAAACTGGAGTTGTTGCAAAATGAAGAAGAAGAAATTCCGGAGGAAGGGATTGAGGACAATGCGGGCTGCTACGCCATATGCAAGCTGGCCCAATATCTCGGATACGAGGGTTCGCAGACAGAGGCGGGCTTACGGGGTTTCTTTGCGGAAAACCGTGCCGACGCTTTTGGTTTGTACTGGAAGGATGGCACGTGGCGCGGAAACGAAAGCTGGTGGAAAGACAAGGAAATCGGGGGGTCGATCAATGAAAATATGGTGCGGTCCCTGATCGCCCACTTCCGAAATAACCCCAAGGATGTGCTGGAGCACCGCGGGGAAAGCATCGCCCTATTTGGCGAGGGGGAGGAATTTGAGAATCAGGTGCTGAAGCGCGCCGACATTCTGGAAAAAGCCTTGGGCGAGTATCCCAATCGCAAGGCAAAAGCTCCCGAGGGGCTTGTGGCTTAGATATCCTCAAAATCCCGCCGCTTGCCGTCTGGCGTGAAGTATTTGACGTACAGGTTTTTCAAAAACTCGATCGGCGAGGAAAAAAGCGAGGCCAGCAAATCCTTCAGCTTGCGGATGCGGGCGATGGAGCTGTTATAGGCCTCTGCGCCGCCTTGGTCGAGCCTGCCCTGGAGCCGAATAGCCTGTTTCCATTCAATGTCGATCTGGTCTTTGATGACGGAGCGGATATGCTTCACCATCACCTCCTCGGTAGGGAAATCGTAGTCTTGAAGGCTGGCGCGGATCTGCCGGGTGCCTTGATCAGCTTGTGTGCCAGCCTTTCCCTTTTTAAGATCGCCTTGTTGCCCCCCTTCCCCTTTTCGTTCCGAGATCCGTTCGCTCGGTTTTTCCATTCCAGCCAAAACATCGGCAACGCCTTCCTGGGTGCCCGCCATTTTCGAGGAAACGTCGGCCGATACCCTGGATTCGCTTTCGGATTTCTTTCGGTCGATCAAAGACTGGACCGATTCGGTCACGGATGGTTTTTGATGCGCCTCCTTGTGCTGGCTGGGGTTGGGCATGGATAAGTTAGATTCTATACTCCTTCGCTTGTGTAATTTGGATCATACACCGTAGCAAAATAATTCGACTGGCCTCACGAGGCTAAATAATAGCTTCGGAGCATAACACTTGAGAATTATTTTGGCGA
>CAZURX010000062.1:0-6946 GCA_964623015.1 uncultured Candidatus Peribacteria bacterium | reverse complement strand
ACGGTAAAACCACTCTGGTGGATGCCTTGCTCAAAGCCGGCGGAGCTTTTCAGGCCCATGAGCAGGTGGAAACCTGCGTGATGGACAGCAACGACCTCGAAAAAGAGCGCGGCATCACGATTTACGCCAAAAACGCGTCGATTCAATGGAAAGGGGTGAAAATCAATATTGTCGACACTCCCGGCCACGCGGATTTCGGCTCTGAAGTCGAACGCATTTTAAGGACTGTCGATGCGACCGTCCTTTTGGTGGACGCCTACGAAGGCCCCATGCCCCAAACCAAATTCGTGCTCAACAAATCCCTCGCGCTCGGGCTTCCCGTGCTGGTGGTCATCAACAAGATCGACAAGCCCACGGCCCGCCCGTATGAGGTCCTGGATCTCACCTTCGACCTGTTCGCCAAGCTCGGCGCCTCGGAAAAGCAATTGGATTTCCCCCATATCTTCACCATCGCCAAGCAGGGCATCGCCGTCCGCGACCTGAAGGACGAGCACAAGGACATTACCCCCCTGCTCGACTTTATTGTGGAGCATGTGCCCGAGGCCCCCACCGACACCAACAAGCCGTTCCGCATGCAACCCGCCACGCTCACCTACAACAATTATTTCGGCCGCTTGGGCGTGGGAAGGGTGTACGAAGGCAAGATCAAGCCCGGGGAAATGGTTTCGATCATCGCATCCGACGGAAAACGCCGCAAGGCCAAGATCACCAAGGTCTTCACGTATGAGGGCATCAAGCAGGTCGAGGCCAAGGAGGGCCAAGCGGGCGACATTGTGGCGTTGGCCGGCATTCCGGATGTGTATGTGGGCGAAACCATCACCACGGATGAAAATGCCGAACCCCTTCCCGCCATCCGCATCGACCCCCCCGCCGTGGCCATGCACTTCATGGTCAACAATTCCCCTTTCGCCGGTCGGGAAGGCAAATATGTGACCACCCGCCACATCAAGGATCGACTGATGAAGGAACTGGAGACGAATGTGGGGCTCAAAGTCGAAATGACCGACACGACAGACACCTTCAAGGTCTATGGCCGTGGCGAGATGCATTTGGCCGTGCTCATCGAGAACATGCGGCGCGAGGGGTTCGAACTTCAGGTATCCCAGCCCGAGGTGGTGAGGCAAAAAATCGACGGTGTGGATTGCGAGCCTTTTGAGCAGGCCGTCATCAGCGTTCAGGAAAATTTGGCCGGAAAGATCATCGAGCTCATGGCCAACCGCAAGGGCGAGCTCAAGGACATCCGCACCCAAAATGGCCAATCCACCCTGGAATTCGAAATTCCGACCCGGGGTCTGCTTGGGTTCCACTCCACCTTCATCCTGCTCACACGTGGCGAAGGCATCATGTATCATTCGTTTGAGAGGTTTGGCCCCTGGAAAGGAGAAATCGACAAACGGAGCGTGGGCTCCATGATCTCGGCCGAAACCGGCGTGGCCACGGCCTATTCCATCTGGAAACTGCAGGAGCGCGGCCCCATTTTCATCCATCCGAACGATGAGGTGTATGAAGGCATGATCTTAGGCGAACACAACCAGGGCACCGACCTTGCCGTGAACATCATCAAGGGCAAAAAATTGACGAACATCCGCGCCGCCGGCCACGACGAGGCCATCCGTCTCACCCCGCCCATCGAGATGAGTCTGGAAAAGGCCTTGGCCTACATCCAATCGGACGAATACGTGGAGGTGACCCCAAAAACCATCCGCCTGCGCAAGAAATTCCTGACTGACAACGAACGCCGACGTCAGCGCCGTCCAGTTGCGGGAGACATTTAACAAAACCCTTTGTCCAATCGAAAAGAAGTCATTCGGGAATACAAGCAAACTCTCCAGCCCATGGGGGTTTTTCAGATCAAAAATCTGTCGAATGGAAAAATTTTTGTCGAAAGTTCCAAAAACCTCGATGGATCGCTAAATCGTTGCAAGTTCCAGCTGGACCTCGGCTCGTTCAAGAACAAAGCTTTGCAAGAGGATTACTCCCGGCTCGGCGCGGGCCAATTCGCTTTTGAGGTGCTGGACCGCCTGTCGCCCAAAAAGGACGACCCCGCCTACGACTACGCGGATGATCTGGAAATCCTGAAATCGATGTGGTTGGAAAAATTGAGGCCAGTATACAATTTGCCCGCCTTAAGATAGTTTGATACAGTGGCGGCCTTGGTATTTATACACCTCTGCTTGAATAATTTCGAATTTTTGTATAATACTCCGAAGCTTTTATATTTTGCCCCACAAGGCCATAGCGATATTATTTAAGCTTTCTTCCTTCGTAGTAAATACTACGGAGAATGAAACGGTGTATAACCTGAATTATAAAAGCGAAGGAGTATAGACGAATCTATTGTATCCAAAATGAAACCTGAGGGGTTGAAGTGTTATCAATGCAAATCAGGATTGCTCCCTGGCCACAACTACGCGACGATCGTCAAAATCGCCCGAAAGATTTTTAATCGTGTCGCCGCCCAAACCAAGAGAAGGCCTTATGTCCGCTCCGCCTATTTCAAAGGCGAAAAAATTTTCCTCGATAATTTCTGGCCACATTTGCTCGAAAAAAATTTGAGGGACCGCGCTCGCCGACTGGTATTTCTTAAAGCCGCTTTCGAATTGATCCAGCGCTCAAAAACAAAACCGCTCAATACAACAAAAAATGACACAAGGAGTATGGTGTATTATCGATTCCTTGGCCAAGCTTCTGGTCTGCGCTTTGTAATTCAAATCAAAGAGGATTTAAAACGAAAACAAAAATTCCTAATGTCGATATTCCAAGTTAACGAAAAATAACTCCCGACCAAGTTGGTGCAATTAAGTCACCGGCCACGAAGTTATCTTTCTAAAATTATTATACTCTTCGCTGATTCGAATGTCAAAAAAAGCTTTCCACACGTCTCACATGACGTTACCATGAAATCAATAAAATTTAACATAAAAAACCTATGCATAAGCTAAGCATCAAGGCGCTGGCCATCGGCTGCGGCGTTTCCTGGGGTATTTACATGATGTTCCTCGGCTGGGTCGCGGCCTATGGCTGGGGCATCCAGATCGTTCAAACGATCTCCTCGCTCTACATCGGATTCACGCCAACCTTCCTTGGGGGCATCATCGGAGGCCTTTGGGGTTTCTTCGACGGAGCAATCGGTGGCGCCATCTTCGGCTGGATCTACAACCTCGTGATGAGAAAAAAATAGGCAGGATCCGTTTTTAAATTTGGGGATCGCTGGAAGTATCCTCTATAATAAAGAGGTCCATTATTCTTTAAAAATAAACCCATGAAAGGATTTAACGCCAACATCGAAAAGGAGACCTTGGAAAACAACAACTTCCGCAAGGTGCTCTACACCGCCAAGCACTGCCAGCTCGTGCTGATGAGCCTCAAGCCCAATGAAGAGATCGGCATGGAGGTCCATCCCGACAACGACCAATTCTTCCGCTTCGAGAAGGGCGAGGGAAAAGTCATCATCGACGGCAACGAGTACGCGGTGAAGGACGGTTCGGCCATCATCGTACCCTGTGGGGCCCAGCACAATGTGGTCAACACATCGGCCGCTGAGGAGCTGAAGATGTACACCATCTACTCCCCCGCCCACCATCGCCTTGATGTCGTGCACGCCACCAAGGCCGACGCGGAGGCGGACGAGGGGAAGGAGGAATTCGACGGAAGGACGACGGAATAGGGATTCTAAAAAATAGCTGATAAATAGAAGCCGCCTTAAGCCAAAAGACGGCTTTTCTTTGAATGTATTATTGCAAAATAAACTATTTTATGTTATAATAAATTGATTAACAATAAAAAATGGGTGATAAGGAAAATAAACCTCATCTAAAATTAAAATGGGCCATACCACTCGCGGTCGTGCTTGTCATGGGAAGTATTTTTCTGAGCATGGGGACGCGCGAAAATGTCGTTGTTCATATGCCAGAGGCTATCCATCCCGCCTCAAGCACGCTTGATTTGAGTGCGTTGCCCGCGATGGCCAATGAGGTCAACCTTTACAACGAAAACAATCTGATTTCAGTGAAGTCAGGTTCTGTCCAAATTACTCATTCGAACAACCAAACGGAAAAGGTGGTGGCCCAAAGCGCTGTCGACGTGGGAGACAGAATTCTGGTCAGCGATGACGGCGGCGCGGATATCGTGTGGTTCGATGGCTCCATCACCCGATTGGCGGCGGGAACAGACATTAAAATCCTTCAGGCCTCTTACGATGCCGACAACATCAATAAAACAAAGATTGGTCTGTGGGCCGAACGAGGCAAAATATGGGCAAGGGTCATCAATTTGATAGACGGGGAATCCGAATTCAGCATCAAATCAACCAGCGCCATTGCGGGAATCCGGGGAACCACTTTCAATTATATCCTGGAGGACGCCTTCCCGAGGATTGAGGTGGTTGAGGGAATTATTTTCCTGGCAAAGACAATCGAATCCCCTGCTGGAAAAAATTCGATCAGCTTAACCAGTGGCCAGGTGGGCACCCAAAATAGAGACGGGACACTGGAGCTGGGAAAATTGGAACCCGGCAAGTTGGAGGAGCCATATTATTCGAAAAATCTTGAAAAAGACCTTTTGGCGAGCAAAAAATTCCAGGAGGACAACCTGGCCAAAATCAGGCAATGGGCCGAACCCCTGCCGGGTGATCCGGGTTATCCTGAAAAGCAGCAGCTCATCCAAGCCTTGCTGTCCAAAACAAAAGATCCCTCGCGTTTAGATATACTGGAAGCCCGCGCCGCAAAAATAAAAATTTACGAAGCCAT
This sequence comes from uncultured Candidatus Peribacteria bacterium, assembly GCA_964623015.1. Taxonomy (GTDB): domain Bacteria; phylum Patescibacteriota; class Gracilibacteria; order UM-FILTER-43-11; family UM-FILTER-43-11; genus FEN-1329. The sequence goes on along the minus strand of CAZURX010000062.1, from coordinate 2,198 downwards.
TGCCCTTTCGGATCCGTCCAAGGTCCAAACAACGTTGAAGGAGGTTTCGGACAAAATTCAAAAGGCCGAATGGCCGGAAGCCCAGACGCGGGACATTCAGGTCAAATTGAAAAATGATCTAAGGCATATTGAACGCGCGTTGGGTTCAGTTGGGGAAGAAGCTGTCGGTCCAAATAAGATCGAGGGCGTTCCCCATGAAAACCAGGTTCAGAATAAAAATGACAACCTAGGGCAACCTTCTGGTGAGGCGACAGGTCCTGCCAGCCCGGTTAAAACAACCCCATTGGAAATCCCGAGACCGAAACAAACCGAAAAACCCGCGGAAATTCGGGAAACCATTGCTCCCAACATCGAAGCGGTGCCGCCACAAATGTTTTTCTCATCCAGAAAAACATCACCCGCTCCTATTCTTACCCCCGAAAAAAAACACGAACAGGTGCTGGAAAAAATTGAGATCAGTCGAAAGAACTGGGTTAAAAGAGTTGAGGAAGGGCTTCAAAAGAAAATGGAAGAGGGAGGCAAAAGCCAAGAATGGCCCAAAGATGAACGAGGTGCGCCTACGGAGGATGGCAAAACAAAGCCTGAAAAAAAATCAAACCCTGACGAAAATGTAATTCCTGAAACTATTGAAACCAATGGAGAAAGGGGGAAAATGCAAAACGATATTGAAAAAACTGAAAAAATAAAACCAATGGAAAATAAGGGCCAGGGGGCGGGGCCGTCCGACGAGCCGAAGGAAAACGAGGGCCAGGGGGCGGGGCCGTCCGACGAGCCGAAGGAGGACCGGGGCCAACAGGAGAATCCATCGCCACAAATGAACTACTATTACAACCGTATAATCATAAAAACCATCGGGGAGGAATTTGCGCGATAGATCAAATTGCGAGGATCATATTTAAATCGACAACGGTTTGGCCAAAAAATGGCTGTCCTTCATATCCATGGCGAAAAATCCGAGGAATAGTTGATCGCCCTATTATTTAAAATTCAAAAGATTCCGCAGTTTGTCACCTCAATGGCAACAGGGTAAAATGACTTTGGTGGTTTTTTTGTGAATTTTAAAAAGCCAAATATGAAAATGACCAACCTGGCCAATGCGATGACAAAGGGAAAGGTTTCCTTTCTTTTCCTGGTCGCTCTTTTGGCGACCGGCCTCATGCTGTTTGTCCCGGCCGGATCGCTGGATTACTGGCAGGCGTGGACTTTCCTGGCGACTCTGTTCATCCCTGTCTTTTTTGTCGCTTTTTATCTTTTGAAGCATGATCCGAAGCTGCTGGAAAGAAGGATGAGGTTCAAGGAAAAGGAAGACCGGCAAAAAACAATAATCAAGATTGCGAATCTGGTTTTTTTCATTGGCTTCCTGATCCCCGGATTCGACCACCGATACGGCTGGTCCCATGTCCCGACGGCGCTAGTTGTGGTGTCGGACATCGTGATTGTGTTGTCATATTTATTGGTGTTCCTCGTGTTCAGGGAAAACAGCCAGACGTCCAGGATCGTGGAGGTCGAAAAGGGGCAAAAGGTCATTTCCACGGGGCCTTATTCGGTCGTCAGGCATCCGATGTATGTGGGGGTCATCTTGATGTACGGTTTTATTCCAACGGCCTTGGGCTCCTATTGGGCGCTGGTTTGTTTCCTCCCCGTTGTGGCCATCATTGTCCTGAGGACGCTCAACGAGGAAAAAGTGCTTTCGAGGGACTTGGAGGGGTATAATAATTATATGAAAAAGGTAAAGTATCGATTAATACCAGGTATTTGGTAATTATTTAAATCAAATTCTATGAAAAAAAACCTATTTTTCTTAATTATCGCCGGCGCTTTATTGCTGATTGGCTGTGCCCGCCTATCCTCACCCGAGGACAACTGGTCCTGCACCAATCAAGGTTGGGTGAAGCACGGAAACCCGAGCGCCCCCATGCCTTCAAAGCCCTGTGCGGCTGAACCGACGAAAGCCGAGCCTTCGGCCCAATTGGCCAATCCCGCATCCGTGAACTGCGGGCAAAACGGCGGCCGGTTGGAAATTCGGAAAAACAAGCTGGGGGAGTACGGGGTTTGCCTGTTCGAGGACAACCGCCAATGCGAGGAATGGGCCCTGTTCAGGGGCGATTGCCCCATGGGCGGCATGAAGGTCACCGGCTACCAGACCGACGGGGAAGTGTTTTGCGCGATCACGGGAGGACAGGTGCAAAATCCGGGAT